>CAMBBW010000043.1 GCA_945863425.1 Lishizhenia tianjinensis | reverse complement strand
AACAGAATATAACGTTGACAGACCTAGCGAAGCGAGTAAGACCAATAACAGAACTAAAAGCCAATCAATCTGCCCGGTTAGCGAATTATTTTCCCTCATTCTTTGTCGTTTTCAATATTGGATAGTTTAGCATCCATGATTCGTTTTTCTTTTCCTTCGTTGGATATTTTTCCTTTTAAATATTTTTCAATTACTAAACTTGCTGTTGGCGCAGCCCAAGTGCCTCCGTATCCAGAGTTCTCGATAAAAACAGCGATAGCAATTTTCGGATTATCCAGAGGTGCAAACGCTATAAAAACAGAATGGTCCTTACCGTGTGGGTTTTGAACGGTTCCTGTTTTGCCGCAAACAATTATATCTTCTAATCGTGCAGATGCTGCTGTACCACCAGGCTCATTTACCACTCTTCTCATTCCTTCAATCACTGAGGGGAAATACTTCGAATTTACGAGGGTGTAGTTTTTTTTCTTAAAGACATCCAGAGGACCTTTTCCACCAATTGATTTCACAAAGTGAGGAGTATAATACCATCCACGATTAGCAATTATCGCTGCAATGTTTGCCATTTGAAGCGGAGTAAGTTTTACTTCTCCTTGACCAATAGAGATTGATCGAATAGAACTAAATTGCCAATTATGATACCCATACCACTTGTCGTAAAATTGTGGTCCAGGAATCAATCCTTTTTTAACTCCAGTAATATCGGATTCCATTTTAACTCCCAATCCAAAGCTATTCATGTACTTGACCCACTTCGTTAATCCGTTCTCTGCATCAGCAAAAGCATTTTTACTTTTTCCTTGTTGAATGATTTTTTTCATTACCGAGTAATAATAAGGGTTACAGGAGTATTGAATTGCTTTGGGAATATCCGTTGCGGTTGGGTGATTATGGCATCCTACAACACTTTTTATACAAGGAAACCCAGAGTTTTCCGTAATAACACCTTCTTGCATCCCAATTAAACTCTGAACCAATTTAAATATTGATCCAGGTGGGTACTCAGACGCTAAAGGTCTTGGGTAGAGGGGAAGGTTTGGATCTTTGTTTAATTTTGGATAGTTTTCCCGGATGTTCCGCTTACCGACCAATAAATTTGGATCGAACGAAGGCGCAGACACAAAAGTTAATATTTCTCCTGTAGAAGGTTCAATAGCAACAATACAGCCTTTTTTATTTTGCATTAATTTTTCTGCATATACCTGCAAACCGATATCAATTCCCAACGTTAGGTTTGATCCGGGCTTTGCGATCGTATCATATTTTCCACCGGCATAGGATTGAATAGCATCATTCATAGCAGATGTTATTACATACCTAATCCCCTTTATTCCGCGAAGTTGTTTTTCATAAAATTTTTCTAATCCCGTTCTCCCAATATTGTTAGCGGGTTTATAAAAACGATCTTTTTTTATTTCTTCTCCGGTCACTTCAGATAAATAGCCTAGAATGTTTGCTCCATTAGCAAAAGGATAACTTCGCATACTTGTAGCCTCCTCATAAAACCCTGGAAATTTATCAAGAAAAGGAGCGATTTTAAGAATTTCATCTAAAGTTAACTCTTTTAAAAAGGGATAAGCACGAGACCTTAAATAATTTGATGTCCTTTTTTTCGTGCTTTTATTGTAATAAGAACCTTCGCCTTCTTTTATTTCTTTGAATCGAGCACTTACTTCTTCTTTTTTCCAACCTAAGATTTTTGCAAATGCAAGGGTGTCAAAATTGATTAGTTTTTCTTCAACAAACATTAAGTTATAATAGACTTTATTGGAAACGATTTGTTTGTTGTTACGGTCAAAAACGATCCCTCTTGTAGGGGTAATTTCTTTTCTTTTTTCTGCAATTTCTTGTGCACGAAGCACCCATGACTCATCGACTACTTGCATATAGAATAAGCGCATGGAATATAATACACCAACAATGAGCACGAAAAAAATGATTACAAATTTCCGATTATCTGTGTTCATCTCGTTTTTTCCTTTTTAAAGAATAAATATTGAATAATCAAACAGATAATCAAACTTAATGATCCACTTAATAGTGTTTTAATTAATGCGGATGCTATATTGTCCCACCGGAAAGACTCTAAAAGAAAAAACCAAATATGGTGTATAAACAATAAAGAGCCAAAAGTTAAAAGATGCCAGCGAAGCCCCATGTCTAGCACATTTGGTTGCCTTAAAACATCATATCCATCGCGTGGAGCGAAATATTTATACAATAAAGGCCTTGCCATTCCCATTGTAACAGCAGCTGAAGCGTGTAATCCAAAGGTGTTTGAAAAAAGGTCAACCATAAACCCAATTAAAAAGGAAATACTTAATACTGTCACCACTTTGTAATTAAAGGGTAAAATGGCGATTAATAAAGGATACGCCATTAAATAGATTCCCATTCCGGGCTCAATAGCATTTAAAATAAATACTTGTAAGAGCAAAAGTCCAAAAAATTGAATTAAAGGTTTTACGATAATTTCCATTATTTTTTTACTTCTTTAGGGATGCCGTTTTCTAATTTTTTTTGTTCATCCATGAGTAAGTTTTTCACCACATAAACATGTTGCAAGGAGCGATAATCCTCGGAAAATTTTATTATAACATCCCAAACAGGTTTTCCTTCAACCGGCAATAATTTTTCTACTTTGCCGATCGGAATACCCCTCGGGAAAATACCTGAACCACCGCGCGTCACCACCGTGGAATTCTTAACTAGTTTTATATCTTGCGAGATTCCTAAAACAGACCCACGCATCGGATCTTTTCCATTCCATTTTAAATACCCAGTTAATCCACTTGGTTGAATTAACACATCTACATTACTGTTTTCTGTTAGGATTGTTTTTACGAGGGAAAAGTTTTTACTCGTCATGTGAATAACACCAACAATTCCTTTGTCTGAGAAGACGCCCATCCCAACTTCAAGGCCCTGAGTAGTGCCAATGTTTAAGGTGAAATAATTGTTTTTACGAGTAATTGATGAATTAATAATGCTTCCAGGAATATATTCGTATTGTTGTCTGTAAACGGTGTCTTTAATTTTAATCAGGTCAGTTGAAACCCTCATGAAATTTATCAGCTGTAATTTTCGCAACCGTACATTCTCCTGTTGAAGCGCTTCGTTGGTTTCATCCAAGTGGATGAACTTCGTGAAATTGTTTTGCCAAGAAAGCAGAGTTCCTGTTACCGCCCAGGAGGATGTTAAAAATTGTCCTTTCGGATAGGCTATATAACTGAAGTACAAGCTCAAAGAAATGACTTGCAACAATGAAAAATATAAAAAGATTCTAAAGCGCTGAAAGAACGCGATTAAATTCCGCATAAGCAAAGTTAAAAAACGAAACTCAATTCACCGCGTTTATCTTTAAATCAATCGCGTATTAAGAACTGATATTTGTTAATATTTTTTAAAGCGATACTTGTTCCACGGGCTACTGCACGTAATGGGTCTTCTGCTATCCAAACAGGAAGCTTTGTTTTCGCTGAAATTCGTTTATCTAAACCCCGTAACATGGACCCACCACCGGCTAAATAGATTCCTGTTTTGTATATATCAGCAGAAAGTTCCGGAGGAGTTAATTCCAAGGCGCTTAATATAGCCTCTTCAATTTTAGCAATCGTTTTGTCTAAGGCATATGAAATCTCGGAATAAGTAACGATAATTTCTTTCGGAATCCCTGTAACTAAATCTCGTCCACGCACAGCATAATCTTCGGGTGGATTATCTAATTCTGGAATGGCAGCACCGACTTCAATTTTTATTTGTTCAGCGGTTCGTTCTCCCACCAACATGTTGTGTTGACGGCGCATATATTCTTCAATGTCATTAGTGAAGTCATCGCCAGCAATACGAATAGACTTGTCGCACACAATGCCGCCAAGTGCAATTACCGCAATTTCTGATGTTCCCCCACCAATATCAATAATCATATTCCCCATGGGCTCTTCGACATCAATGCCAATTCCAATAGCTGCAGCCATGGGTTCATGAATCAAGTAAACCTCTTTAGCTCCTGCATGTTCAGCGGAATCTCTTACGGCTCTTTTTTCCACTTCTGTAATACCAGATGGAATACAAATAACCATTCGTAAGGATGGATTAAACAAACGCCTTCCTGGATTAATCATTTTAATCATTCCACGAATCATTTGTTCTGCGCTTTGGAAATCAGCAATTACACCATCTTTCAATGGCCTAACCGTTTCGATTAACTTGTGCGTTTTACCATGCATTTGCTGGGCCTTTTTTCCGATGGCCACAATTTTTCCTGTTTGAATGTCTTTAGCAACAATGGAGGGCTCGTCTACAACCACTTTATCATTCCAGATAATCAGTGTGTTGGCGGTTCCAAGGTCGATGGCAATTTCTTGCGTGAAGAAGTTAAACAAACCCATTTTCTATCTATTTGGTATTATTATAGGACGTATGTACTAGAAAACAAAAAAAAAGTTTCAGTTTTTTTATTATTAGTAAAGTTAGTGTTTAAAATGACGTGTTCCAGTAAAAACCATTTTCATTTCAACAGAATTGCAATAATCAATGGAAAGTTGGTCTTTTATCGACCCACCCGGCTGAATAACGGTGTTAATTCCTTCGTTGTGCGCGATTTCTACGCAATCAGGAAAAGGAAAAAAAGCATCGGAGGCCATTACAGAACCGCTCAAATCGAACTGAAAAGATTTTGCTTTGTGAATTGCTTGTTTTAAGGCGTCAACGCGAGAAGTTTGACCTGTTCCGCTTGCTAATAGTTGTTTGTTTTTAGCTAAAACGATTGTATTAGATTTTGTGTGTTTCACTAATTTATTGGCAAACAACAAATCTTCTATTTCCATTTCAGAAGGGGATAGGTTTGTTTGTGTTGTTAAATCTGCAGCCGTTTCCATCTTATCATTTCTATCTTCTTCTAGAATTCCGTTTAGAGCAGAACGTAAAATTGTTTTGGGCCATTCAAATGATTTTTGTTGAAGAAGAATTCTATTTTTTTTACTGCTTAATGTTTCTAAAGCATCACTTGAGTAAGCAGGCGCAATAATAACTTCAAAAAACAAATCGTTCATTGCAAGAGCTGTTTGATTGTCCAAGGGAGCGTTAGCAATCAGAACCCCACCAAAAGCACTAACAGGGTCTCCTGCTAATGCATCTTGATAAGCCTTTAAAATTGTTTTTCTCGTTGCTAAACCACAAGCATTGTTGTGTTTTAAAATGGCAAAAGTGGGGTCGTCGCTTTTGAATTCATGCATTAAATTGACCGCGGCATCAACATCCAATAGATTGTTATATGACAACTCTTTTCCGTTAAGCTTATCAAAAACGGATTCTAAATCACCATGATAAAACCCTCTTTGATGGGGGTTTTCTCCATATCGTAAAACTGAAGAGTTGGATTCACTTACTTTTAAATAAGGTTGTTCACCTTGGTTAAAATAGGAGAATATTTGTGTGTCGTAATGCGAAGAAGTATGAAATGCTTCTCGGGCTAGGTTTTTACGTTGCTCAATGGTTGTTGCTCCCTCTTGACTTGTTAGTAGTTGAAGAAATTCATTGTAATAATTCACCGCTGGAACAATAACAACATCTTTATAGTTTTTCGCTGCTGCACGAATAAGGGATATTCCACCAATATCGATTTTTTCAATGATTTCTTCTTGTGTTCCTCCCGCGGCAACGGTCGCTTCAAATGGATATAAATCAACGATTACAAGGTCAATTTCCGGGATTTCATATTCAGCAATTTGGAGTTGGTCAGATTCTACGTCTCGTCGATTTAATATGCCACCAAAAACTTTAGGATGCAATGTTTTTACCCGGCCGCCCAAAATAGAAGGGTAAGAGGTTATCTCTTCCACAGGAACCACAGGAACACCAAGCGCCCTTAAAAAAGCTTCCGTTCCACCTGTAGAATAGAAAACAACACCGTGTTTATTTAGTTCGCGAACAACCGGTTCAAGACCCTCTTTGTTATAGACAGAAATTAACGCAGATTGGATTTTTTTATTTGTGTGCATCCCTAAAAATTAAGCTACAAAGGTATGAAATAAAGAACGTTTAATCGCCTTGGAAAAAACACAGTTATCAAAACTTTAGTTAAAGAAATTAACAATAAAATAAACGTGCTTACCGCTTAATAATTTTATATATGACACCATCAACATTCAATAAATAAAGTCCTTCAGCAAGGGAAGAGGTGTTTAATTCAAAATTACCAATGCCCATTTCTTGTCTCATGATTTGTCCAAGGTGATTGAAGAGTTGTATTGATTTAATTTCTTGTTGATTGATTTCAACGTGTAATACAGTAGAAAAAGGATTTGGGTAGACATTAATTGTTTCTGAAGCTATTTCTGGGGTAATAACAAGTTGTCCAAAATTAACAACCCCTGAAATTGCATCTATTGGAATAGGGTGTGGCAACCCTGGAAAAATCTTAGCTAAATAGATATTACTACCACCATTGAATGTTGTAATATTGTCACCGGTGTTACTATTAAATCCCACAGCAATATACCCGCCATCATTCGTCGGTAGAATTTGATTACACTTATCTAATCCTTCATTCGAAACAGTACAGCCATTGCCACCACTTCCTTCGAAGTAACCAAAATAGGAATCACAATAAGCGATTATATTATCAAAATCATCTTGGTATGTTTGTGTGTCTATTGATCGTGTGCCAATTACTGTTTTATTCATCCCCGGCAAAAACGCAACTTCATCGATTAATGTGTTTTTTGGAGTGTTTAAGGTATATTGGAACACCAACCCCCCGGTAAAATCAAATGAGCCAAAATAGTCATCGAAATTTGTGTCACTAACTTTTCGCTTACCAACAGCATAGAATTTGTTTATGCCCAGAAAAACATCGTTGACCCCATACTCACCTATTAAATCACCAATCGTGTCTTGCCATAGGACGGCTCCATTTTTATCCATTTTTAGTATAAAACCCTTTACTAAATTAGAGTCTGGAACAAACAATTCTCCACCAACTATAAACAGTGAGTCTTCGATTGAAATAATCGTGTTTGCCCGATCATTTCCTGCACTACCGAACGTTTTTGTCCAAAGGGTGTCGCCCGCGGAGTTCGTTTTTATAATGTAAATATCGGTGCCATCTCCATTAAGAGGTTGAGATTCTCCCACAAGGATAATTGTTGAATCTGGATTTAAAATGGCGTCATTTATTTTTTCCCAATTTTGACTTCCATATGTTTTTTCCCACAGTTTATTTCCTGCGACATCGGTATGAATGAGGTATCCGTCGTAATTTCCATTTCCACTAAAAGAGTTTGAAAATCCGGCAATGTAATAGCCTAAATCAGCACTGTATAAAACCCGTCTTCCTCCGTCGGATTCATCTCCTCCGTAATTTTTACTCCATAAATAGTTTCCTAAACTATCTACATGTAATAAAAAAGCATCTGAATTACCGCTCCAGCTGCTTGAACTGCCGGTAATGGTATAAGAAGAATCAGCTAATTGGACAATGCCCTCACCACGATCATGTCCGTTTCCAGAATACATCTTATAAAATACAACTTGGCTTTGAGAAAACCAAGCAAAACAGACGAAAAGAAAACTAATTAATACGCGCATTGTAGTCTAAATAAAATGGATTGACCGGTTTTACCAATTATATTTTCACTTGCTAAGCCTAGGTTCCAGTTTTTAATTCGCAAGCTTGAATACAAACCAATTCGCAACTTAGAAAAGCCACCGTAGCTGGTGTTTAAACCAAAATTCAGGGTGCTTATTTTACCTAACGGAATGCGGTAATCTAGTCCCGCAAAAACCAATGGAGTATATGCAGAAGCAAGAAATAAGCGGATTCCATAAAATTCTTGCAGTTTTCGAGTAGAATTGACATCTACTAACTTGGAAAATTGTAAAAATCCAGGTAAAAAAACGGTTGTTTTAACTTGAGATTTTTGAATCCCTAAGGTGTCCAGCACTGAAAAATTGGAGTCTAAAAAAGAACTTCCATTTAACACTTGATTAAAACTTAGTCCTGTAAACGTAAAAACACTGTCCCCAGCAGATCTTGTCAATGATTCACGCAAGGAAGTAAAACCAATGTTCTTAGCTAAGAACTGATAATACACGACTTTATTTTTTTTTGTAGGCACGGATAATCGAATGTCTGCATCTAGTCCAGCGCCAAACCCTTTAAAAAATGAAGCGCCGTTTGTGAAACTTGCTCGCCCATCGAAAGAAACGGAAAGTGAATCTATACTTTGTGATTGAAATATTTCACCTGTTCGAACAAGAGCCGCGCTGTAATTGGATAAATTATATACGTTTAATGAAATAGAAGATTTTGATTTTTTATCTAACCAGCCAAATCCTATTTTCTGATATCCATAAGCCGCAAATTGAGTTCCAGAAATAGAAGCGGTGTTGCCAACAAAACTTTCATTTCCATAAAAAGCGAGTTTAAACAAGTCTTTTGAATAGAGGGCATTAATGAATGAATAGTAGCCAGCTTTTACCGTAAAACCCCAAGTGGATTTCCCAAACAAGTTCACTTGAAAATTTTTATATTCTATTTCAGCGTTCAGGTCGGCTCCAAATTGATTTATTCCGCGGTGAAGTTTAAGGCTTTTATCTTTTATTTCATCGGTAATTTCACCGCCATAAAACAATTTTTGAGTTAATGATTTATGTAACGAAGTGCTAGCATAATCAGCTGTTCCAGAAAAAATGAATTCATGTTTCTTTTCTAGTAAAGTGTCTTGTTGAATAGGAAGCCACGACTGAGCATTACTCAGTAAACCTTGTAATAAAAAGAATATTAGCGTTATTTTTTTCATTAGTAAATAATGGTTCCATTTAGTTTAACGTTCATCTTCACGGCAAGAAAAGCGCCATAAGGTATGCTTTGTTGTTCATTTGATCCTGTTGTATTCGGGGTATCAAATCTTGCTTCAATGGAAACAAATTTTATTTTTTCTAAATCAGCGATTAACTCTTTTGGTAAAACAAAC
This sequence comes from Lishizhenia tianjinensis, assembly GCA_945863425.1. Classification (GTDB taxonomy): domain Bacteria; phylum Bacteroidota; class Bacteroidia; order Flavobacteriales_D; family Crocinitomicaceae; genus UBA952. The sequence goes on along the minus strand of CAMBBW010000043.1, from coordinate 7,333 downwards.
GCCACGCTTGATTTCTTTTCGAACAGACCGCTTTGAGCCGTGTATGAACCTAAAACGCTTGATGCAATTTGGGAAGACCCTAAAACTGTGTGTAACACAAAATTATTTTCATCCATAAAATAAAGCACGGGTTCGCATGAAACAGGGAATGCGTTTGTAGCATTTACGGTAATTACTCCCGAATTCGCATGAATTTTAGTGGGGTCTTGACTCAAATTAAAATCAAACGTGTCTCGCAGCGTTAAACCATCTGCACCCACCTGTAAGGGCATTTGTACATTCACTTTTACCTTTATTCGGCTATTCGGAAATACTTCATCAGCCCCCCCCGAAACATTTCCCCAAGGGTTGAGTTGTATTTGATATCCAACCGTGTGCTCAGCTCCTATGTTTTCAATATATTGTTCTATATTACTGTTCGTAGAATTGAAGTTAATACTTTGTTCACTTGGTTGTAAGGTTGTCCAATTTCCAGTTGCCGGAGAAACATAAAAATCGGATCCAATTTCAGTTGAGTTTAACGCAACCGTGTTGTTTTCTACATTTGTGTTTTCGGCATGTGTAAGCCTTCCTTTTAAGGAAACTTTCATGCCATTTTCAATAAGAAATGTGAGGTTTGTGGCAGGTATATCAATGTTTCCGCTGGTAATATTCGTTAAATAAGGAATAGTAAAGAGTGAGGTGTCTGAAATAATTTGATTTCCAAAATAACCCTTGGCATAATCAACCTTAAGTCCAGAAAACAATCCCTCAAACTTGAAATCATTTTGGCTGTTGATTGATACAATTGGTCCGTCCGGATCTGTTTTAATACTGAGTTTTGATTGAATTTTATTATAGCTTAGCCCCAATTCACCCGTCAAGTCAATGTCATACCCACTCAAGTCTAATTCTTCTTCTGCTGTGCTTGGTTGGGTTATTGTACCCGCATTCACAAAATAGGTTTGTTCGAATACTGCTCCATTTTTGGTGGCTCCAGGTAATTGAATGGTGAAAAAAACCTTTGTACTCAAGGGATTAAAAACCTTCACTTTTATTTTTCCGGCCGCTGTGCGCATTTTTTTTAGTTGAACATCTTGTAAATCAAAGCTGTGTTCTTCCACTGTATTAACAAAAGATGTTCCTGGTTGAACATTGTTTAATGAAAAAAGAGGACTAAAAATTTGTGTGATTGTAGTATCTGGAATGGTTATAATATCTGATAAGCGAATATCTAAAAGTGTGCGGGTTAAATCAACATCAATTGTAGTTTGATTCGTTGTTGTAAGCGTTGAGTCATTAAATAAATTATTCAGTTTAAGTGTGTCGGAAATAATGGGTGTTGCCCAATCTGTATTCCAAGTAGTGTCCTTCTTTTTGCATGATGCAATTAGAAAGCTGAATAATCCGATATAAAATATATATTTCACTTCTTCTAAGACTAAACTCGTTCAATAACAGTTGCATATCCCTGGCCAACACCAATACACATGGTAACTAATGCATAGCGCTTGCCCGTTCTTTGTAGCTCCCTAGCGGCAGTAAGTAATAAACGCGCTCCCGACATACCAAGTGGGTGACCTAAAGAAATGGCTCCTCCATTTGGATTAATACGCGGGTCATTATCTGCCAACCCCAAAGTACGAGTACAAGCGAGCACTTGTGCTGCAAAAGCTTCATTTAGCTCTAGCACATCCATGTCCTGCAATGTTAATCCCGCTCTTTGCAATGCTTTTTCTGATGCTAGAACTGGTCCAATTCCCATGATTCGAGGCTCAACTCCTGCAACCGCGGCACTTACAATACGTGCTATTGGATTAAGTTGATGGTTTTTTACTCCAGTTTCAGATGCAATTAATAATGCAGCAGCTCCATCATTTAATCCTGAAGCATTTCCTGCGGTCACTGTTCCGTCTTTTTTAAATGCTGGTTTTAATCCACTTAAACTTTCCATGGTAGTTGATGCTCTGGCAAATTCATCCAGGGAAAACAGTATTGGATCTTTCTTTTTTTGAGGAATAGAAACAGGTATTATTTCTCCATCAAAAAAGCCAGTTGCTTGAGCGTCCGCTGTTTTTTCTTGCGACCAACAAGCAAATTTATCTTGTGCTTCACGCTCAATACCATATTTATCAACCAAATTTTCAGCGGTCAAACCCATGCTGTCAACGCCATAAATTTCTTCCATTTTTGGGTTGATAAATCTCCAACCAAATGAGGAATCAAACATTTGAGCATCTCTTCCAAATGCAGATGAGGTTTTGGAAATCACCCAAGGGCCACGTGTCATGTGTTCTACTCCTCCTGCAATATATAAATCTCCTGCTCCATCTTTGATTGCGCGAGCCGCATTGATAACTGCCGCCATTCCCGAAGCACAAAGGCGATTCACTGTTTCGCCAGCCACTTCAACCGGTAGGCCAGCAAGTAGTCCAGCCATACGCGCAACATTCCGATTATCTTCTCCTGCTTGATTGGCACAACCTAGAATTACGTCTTCAATTTGGCTTAAATCGAGAGAGGGATGTCTTTCAATTAGTCCTTTAATGGCTAGTGCCGCAAGATCGTCAGCTCGAAGAGCAGAAAGGGTTCCCCCAAAGGAACCAATAGGAGTTCTTACTCCATCGACAATATATACAGATTCAGCCATTTCAATTCGTTTTTCCAAAGGTAGAATATATTCTATAAAAAAATAACGTGAGAAAGCTTAAAAAAGGGGGTGATGCTTAATTACGACCTAAAAAGCAAGGAAGATTCAAGTAATTAATTTTTCTTCTTAACAAAAAGGGCATCACTGAGCCCCGTATTAATTTTATAATTGCTTAATGTAATTGTAATTATACCTTTTGTCTTTTGATTAGCACTTGCTTTTTTCTTATCTGCGGATGACTTATTAATATCAGAAGCAACACTTTTAGGGATTTTGAATTTCTTAACATCAATTTCAAATTTCATAACACTTGGTAATCCACGTGAAATTTGATCTCCGTAGGTGTAATCTACATTTACTGTTCCGTTGCTTAATGTGGTTATTTGAGATTTCATTATTACGGATTTTGCGACATCTACCCATATTTTAGCTAACACAATATCACCGGTTCCTTCATTTGGAATGATATTAATTAATCGTGTTTGTACTTTTCCAATTACGGCATTTTCACCAAAGACTGCTGTATATTTTGATTTGTTGGAGATGAAACTATTGAGTTCAGTAAAACCTTGTTTTGGAACAATTACAATGCCCTTCGATTCTATTTTAAACTTATCTTTTTGTTTGAAGTAAATTTTCACGTTAGAAGGCATGATTTTAATCATCGGAATGTTGGCGTTTATGTTCGCATTTACTGTGTAATCTTTTACAGCGATGAGTTTAGCATTGATTTTATCAATAACGGCATTCGCGGTTTGACCAAATGAAATGGCTGCGAAGCAAAGAAAATAGAGAAGGAAGAGTTTTTTCATTAGGATGTAATGTCTTTTTTGTTAAACTTATAAAGCGTTATTCCAATTAGAACAACAATGTGCACCAATAAAACGACTATGGATTGGATAATGGAATCATAGGGAACAGGATCCTCGAAGAAACTGCGCCATGAAGCCATGTGTGTTGTAAATAAATAAGGTTTAATAGTATCAAAAACAGTTACATCGAGGCTTCCAATAATAGTGAAAAGGATGATGATTGCCATGGTTGAAACAATCGGCCCAACGGAATTTTCTGCAAAAGCAGATAAACAAATGGACAATGTTGCTACCGTTAAAAGGGACAGAAAGGCAACACAAAACCCCAAACCAAAGCGCCAAAGAATGTCTGCTTCTTGAAGAATCACTAATCCATCGCTGTTCAATACAATTAAATCACCTGCACCAAAAACAAGGTGAGAAACAAACAGGGAAAGAAATCCCAACCAAACGGTTAAGAGCAAGGTGTAAATTGCACCGGCAATAAATTTTGATAACACAATTTGTGTGCGAGAAATGGGTTTGGTTGCTAGCATTCGAACAGTGCCCATTGCCGCCTCGCCAGAAATTAAATCTCCTGTTACCAAAGCCACTAACAGAGGAATGTGAACCACCAACATTTGAAGGATGATAAAAGCAATCAGGTTTCCATTGACTAATTTACCGTTGAATGATAGGGTTTGCTCAAAACTTGCGGTGATGAATGAAACAATGGTTTCCCCATCTGCTTTCATGGCAAAAATAATGATTGCAATGAGTAGTGTTAACGCCCCAAAACCTAAATAACTTCTTGGTTTTGCAACAATTTTAATAAACTCGTTATAGGTGTTTTTAAGTAACATTAGGCCTGGATAATTTTCATGAAGTAATCCTCTAGTTTTCGTTTGGGCTCAATAGCATGAATCTCCAAATCAGCATCTATCAACGCTTTACATAATTCAGGAACTCTTTTTTTACTAATGTTTACCTCAAGTTCATTTCCTGAAATTTGAGTAATTGTTGAAACATTGAGTTTTTCCCGAATCACGCTTTTTCCTTTTTCTACATCGTTCAATTCTATTCTCACCAGGGTTTCTTCGCTGTTTAACAAGCTAGAAACGTCGCCTTCAACAACTGATTTTCCTTGATTTATGATTACCATTCTGTTGGCAATCAACTCAATTTCAGAAAGTTGATGTGAAGACAATAGAATTGTTTTATTTTGTTCGTTTTTTAAGCGAAGGATGAGGTTTCGTATTTCAACAATCCCTTGAGGATCCAATCCGGTAGTTGGCTCATCCAAAATGATTAATTCTGGTTTGTGCAAGAGCGTTTGTGCAATCCCGAGACGTTGTTTCATTCCGTGAGAAAACCCTTTTACCTTGTGTTTCGCTCGGTTACCTAAACCAACAAAATCCAGCATTTCAGCAATGTCTTTTGCGCTTACATTGGCTCCAGAAATTCGAGCGAAAATCTCTAAATTTTTTTGTGCAGAAAGGTATTTGTAAAAATCAGGCTTTTCAATAATGCTTCCAATATTTTTCAGGATATCAGCTCTATTTTTAGCCAACGATTGTCCAAACAATTCGACAGTTCCTTTATCTGGACTAATTAATGACAACAAACAACGAATCGTTGTGCTTTTTCCAGCGCCGTTTGGACCTAAAAAACCAAACACGTCTCCTTTATTTACAGTAAAAGAAACGTCCTTCACGGCTTCAAAAGACCCGAATTTTTTGGCTAAATTTTCTACTTTAATAATGGCCTGTTTTTCCATGATTATTAAACAGATCAAAACGTGTATTGTTCCAAAAGGATGATTCACATAAATATTAACGAACATTATGTTTTAAAAGGTGTTCGAATTTGGAAGCTAATTAACTTTGCAAAAAACAACTATGCCTTTTCTCTTTATTTTTGGTTTGATCATATTTACCCAAGTGATTTTTACTCAATCGTTTCTTTCAGAAACATCTATCATTTTGCAAACCATCGGTTGGATTCAATTGATTGTGTTTTTGTTTTCATTCGGTTTTCTCATTTATTTTTTCAGTCAGCGCAAACACAATGATTTCAAAAATGGCTTTACTGCATTTGGCTCGTTTATTCTCTTTGGTGTTCCCGGCATGATGTATTTAGTTCCCGGTTTATTATTTCAGGTGACTGGAAATGAATCATTAAAGATTGTTGGCTGGACACTTTCGACATTGTTGTTTTTGGGAATATTGGTTGGTATTTTTTATGGTCGGTGGAATTGGAAAACACACCGCATTCAACTTTCTTTTCCTCATTTTCCGGAGGAAGTGAACACATTAAAAATCGTGCAAATAAGCGACATTCACGTAGGAAGTTTTTTTAATAATCATGCGAAAGTTGAGCGTGCAATAGACATAATTAATTCCTTAGAGGCAGATTATGTTTTTTTCACGGGCGATTTGGTAAACAATACCGCTTCTGAAATGGATGGGTGGGAACCCGTTTTTTCAAGAATCCAAGCTAAAAAAGGAAAATATAGTGTTTTGGGCAATCATGATTACGGGGATTATGTGCGTTGGGAAGCCGATGATCACAAGGTTCAGAATTTAAAATCTTTGATTGAAAAACACCGCGAAATTGGTTTTACACCTTTGTTGAATGAATCAATCGAATTGGAAAAAGATATTTGGCTTTTGGGCGTAGAAAACTGGGGAAAAGCACCCTTTCGTCAGAGCGGAAAATTGGCACATACATTAAATGGTGTCCCGGATTCAGCGCTTAAAATCTTACTTTCTCATGATCCCAGCCATTTTGATTTACAAGTATTAGACACAGACATTGATCTTACGCTGTCTGGACATACGCACGGAATGCAGTTTGGTATTGAGCGATTTGGAATCAAATGGAGTCCGGTGTCGTTGCGCTATAAAAAATGGGCGGGCTTGTATCAGGTGGGCCAACAGTTTTTATATGTCAATCGTGGATTTGGTTATTTAGGTTTTCCGGGTAGGGTAGGGATTTATCCGGAGATAACGGAAATCACAATTACTAAAGGATAATTTATTCAATGAGTTGAATGGAAGGAATCATTTCCTCCACGTATTCTTGTACTCGAATTTCGTCAGCGTTTTTGGTCAACAATAATTGTTTGCATTTGGGTAAACTCTCAGCCAAGCGCAAAATATATCCTTTCAATCCTTGACGCATTTGAGTTTCCATTTCCAATACAGCGAACAACCGCAGTTTAGAAACATTGAATCCATTTTGGAAGTACATTTCGCAAATGCGACGTGCTGTTCCCACAATAATTTCTGTTCCATCGAATAAATCATTGCGCTGTTGCAGTTTTTTACCATTTTCAGTTACCAAGTCAACGGTTAGATCTAGGCTCCGCGTTCCGGTGGTGATAATTTCATGGATTTCTCGGGCTTCTTGTTCAGATGAAGCAATGATGATGGCCCTTGGAGAACCTTCCTCTGCTTGAGGAACAAAAAGCGTTATCCATTCCACTAATTGGTTTTTGTATTCTTCGAACGAGGCTGCCCCCAAAACGGATTGTCCCGATTTGAGTGCTTTTCCAATGCGCAATGTAAGTTCAGTGTTTTCCATGTATTTGTAAAGGTAGCGATTTTAACAGTCACCCACCTCAAACCTCCCTCAATGGAGGAAGTTATGTTTCCCCTTTGAAGGGGGATCAAGGGGGATAATCAATTTTTGCTAATTAATAATAGATACCAAGTTAGTGAAAAGACAATTTGTTTTGTAATTCAACATGTTACCCACCTCAATCCTCCCTCGTTGGAGGAAGTTTCCCCTCCTTGAGGAGGGACTTAGGGAGGAGACTTAACTCATTTTTTCCGCATCATTGTCTCAATTTCTTCCAATCGAAACAACACAATTTTTTGAATTAGTTCTTTAGGAATAGGGTTATCCAAGG
>CAMBBW010000042.1 GCA_945863425.1 Lishizhenia tianjinensis | reverse complement strand
CTGATGGTAAACAAGTCAATCCGACTGAGGAGAATGATAAAGAGAACGTTACTGAAAATCAAATTGCTAAATCTGATGGTAAACAAGCCAATCCAACTGAGGAGATTGAAAAAGAGAGCGTTACTGAAAATCAAATTGCTAAATCTGATGGTAAACAAGCCAATCCGACTGAGGTGATTGAAAAAGAGAGCATTACTGAAAATCAAATTGCTAAATCTGATGGCAAACAAGCCAATCCGACTGAGGTGATTGAAAAAGAGAACGTTACTGAAAATCAAATTGCTAAATCTGTTCTTTCCGAAAAACTACCTCAAAATCTTGAGAGCTTGGTAGGCCAAGATGTTATTGACTTATCAAAAAACTTAGAGGAAATCGAATCACAAAAATCAGTAATTTACACTGATTTACAAACAAATAATCCAACAACACCATTCTTCTCAACAGAAAAATTGAGACATAATTTAGAGCTATTACAGGATCGAAATTCAATAATTACGCAATTACTAGAGGAAGAAAAAGTAAAAGTAGATCAATCGAAAAACAAAAAGGAAAAATCTATTTTAAATACCAAAATAGCCGAACTTGAGATAGAATTAACTGAAAACACCAATCTTATCAATCAAATCAAACAGGAAATAGAGAAAGAGGGTGAAATACAAATTACCCTTGATAAAAAATCTACCATAAATTATTTAGAAGAAAAGAAACAACTTGAAATCACTGCAAGTCAAGCGTACAAGAACTTTGTGATTGCTTTAGTTGATTTTGAAAAAACGGAAACGAAGTTTGAAAAAACAAAGGATACAATTTATCAAATTCAAGCAGCGATTGACCGAGAGATCAACAATATTGTTACCAACCCAAACAATGTAACTCACAAAAAGAATGTTGAGTTATTGACAATAGCGCTTCAAAAACAACTGAAGGAAAAGAAGAATTTAACGTCACGAATGTTGGAACAAAAAAATGAAATTCTCAATATTGAATCCGGCAACAAAGAAATCATTAATGAAATGCGTTTTCTTGTGGTCAATAAAACGGAACCGTTGGTGAAAACAATTTCTACACCGAAAAATGAAAACATTCCATTAACAGGATTTGACATCAATCAAAAAAAGGAGTCTAATTATAATTCAAGTAACCCGATTCCTTTAAATGTCAAAGCGCCCAAAGGGTTGGTATATCGCGTTCAAGTAGGAGCATTTCGAAAACCAATTCCACAAAATCTATATTCCTCTTTCAATCCTGTATCTGGTGAGTTATCACCCAATGGGCTAACACTTTATATGGCTGGGTATTTTAATAATTCGAAAAATGCTGTCACTGCTCGTAAACAAATACAACAATTGGGCTACAGCGATGCATTTGTTGTGGCATATTGCGATGGGAAAAAAATTACACTCGGTGAAGCACGTATTTTAGAAAGTAAAGGAGAATGCATACCTCTCGACTCCACTAATTTTATTTTAGCAATCGCAAGCAATACAAAAGAAGCATTAAAAGAGCAAAAATCAATAGAAACAAAGCCTTCGAACCAGAACACAACGTCCAATGAGCCACTTTTACAAGCATCACAGAAATTATTTTATACAGTTCAAATCGCAGTGTATAACCAATTGGTTAATGAAAAAGTCAAATTTCCAACATTAAATGAAATTGCCACAACTAAAATCTCTACGGGTCAAATTCGCTATTCAACCGGTAGATTCTCAGATTTAAATTCCGCAAAAGAAAGAAAAGATAAAGCAATTCAATCAGGTATAAAAGACGCATTTATTGTGGCCTATTTTAAAGGAGAGCGCATCACAATTGCCGCGGCAAAAGATTTACTTTCACAATATGGAGATTCTATTTTATTCTCCAATCCAACCCAGGAAGTTTTCCATTCAGAAGAGCTAGCCTATCAAAGTTCTGATAAAAAATACTTCTCCCAAGATGAAGTAAAAGCAGTACCTATTTACCATAGATATCAATCAAACGACGAATTTGAAAGTTTTCCTCTGGAGAAATTAGCATATTTCAATCATTTTGGATTGTTTCAATATAATCCAGACACTAAAAAAATTGAGTCATTGTCATTTAAGATTGAAAACGATTTAGAAAACACATTAAAACTCAGTGGTTATCTATCGTCATTAACCTATAATCCGACATATTTTACAAGCGATATAATTGATCCTATTTCTGGAGATTTAGCGGATTTCATATTACGATCACAATCTATACAACAAATAAATTCAACCCAAAATCTTCAAATTGAATTCGAAAAATCAGTAATTTTAAAAGCAAATTATACGAACATGCTAAAAGATACGTTTCAACTAAATATCAAACCACATGAATAACACAAACATTCAAGAGCAAAATGAAGTAGCTCATTTAGAAGTTTTAATTGACGAAAATGGATTGGTGTTATATAATGACGACATTAATACGTTTGATCATGTCATCAACTCACTTGTCAAAATTTGTAAACATGAGCCTTTACAAGCTGAGCAATGCGCTTGGATTGTTCATTTAAATGGTAAATGCAAAGTTAAAAATGGCAATTATGAAGAATTGGAACCGTTGTGTGTGGCATTGTTAGATCGCGGAATATCAGCAAGTATCGAATAATACAATGAAACTAACATTTAACTCACCATTTACACTTATTTACACCCTGCTTTCTGTTGCTGTTTTTTTTGTTTTCATGGCAAATGGTTGGTATACAGAATTTTTCACCTTAAATGGAACGGTTCAACCAGAGAAAATTGAATGGTATGCTGGAATAATTGGTTATGCCTTTGGTCACGCGAATTTTGCTCATTTATTGGGTAATTTCACAATTATTCTTTTAATAGGTCCATTGGTTGAGCATCATTATGGCACGAAAAAACTCATTTTAATTTCATTAATTACTGTTATTGTTACCGCTATAATACATATTCTTTTTTGGGATCATCGTTTATTGGGCGCGAGTGGCGTTGTTTTTATGTTAATTATACTTAGTTCCTTAATACCCTCAAAAGGAAAAGAAATCCCTTTCACTTTTATATTAATTGTACTCTTATTTTTGGGTGAGGAAATTTATGAAGCATTTAAACCAAGTAATGTTTCTCGTTTTGCGCATATAACAGGTGGATTATTAGGGGCGGTGTTTGGTTTTTATTTAAACGCGAAAAAATAACAAATTCCCAGTGTAAGAAAGTAAATAAATTGCATTCACGGATATTTTAACTACTATTGTAGAAGCTATGAAGTCATTAATTTTTGGTCTTTACATTTTTATCGGAATATCATCACAATGGTTATTCGGGCAAGCCATCTCCGGAGATTCTACTCGAATGATTCAACTTTCGGGTGTCGTTATTTCGGAGGAAACTTTAGAAGAATTGCCTTATGTTACTGTTTTTAATAAAACGCTTCGAAAAGGGGTGATTTCAGATTATTATGGTTATTTTTCGCTCGTTACATTTCCGGGTGACACGATAGTTTTTGCTAATCATGGGTTTAAAAAATCAAGTTTTATTATACCTGACACGCTTAAACAGGATCGTTACTCGCTCATACACATGATTCCTGCAGACACATTACAGTTGAAGGAGGTAACAATTTATCCTTGGCCTTCTCGTGAAGAATTTGCTAATGCATTCACCAATATGCGACCTTACGATGATGCGATTCGCAAAGCACAACAGGAATTATCGGGTGAAAGCTTAGCATTTGCTGCAGCGCGAATACAGACAGACCCCTCCTTAGCTTATGGAAATAGTGTGAATAAAAGATATTCTCAATTATATAGTAGTAATCAGGTTCCGGTTAACAATTTATTGAACCCTTACGCGTGGTCAAAATTTTTAAAGGACTGGAAATCCGGCAAATTAGACCGTCAATAACTCCATGTTAAATAATACATGAATGCTTGTGGTATTTTATTGATTTTAGCTCTTTTTCTACTTGGATGCAATCCAATTATTGGACAATTGGGAGAGAAAAAAGAAAAATTCCCGATTTTATTTGGTTTACAGGCGAGGATATTACAACCATCAGAATTTCTTGGCCCTCGCAAATCAACACTTTTGGATGAAGGCTTTTCATCGTCATTGAATCAAAAAACAGGCTTTAGTTATGGTGCTTTGGTTCGCGCTGAATATACCAAGAGCATTTCCCTTGAAGTTGGTTTAAATTACATTCAGCGGCAATTTAATGCACAGATGAACTATACTGATTCCGTTACATCTATATCAGATTCTAATAAATTAACATTTATAAATTATGAAATCCCACTCATAGGAATTGTCAAAATTCAGATGGGACAAAAACTGTTTGCAATTGCTGGGTTAGGCCCCTCTTTTTCGTATAAACCCACAAATGTTGCTTTAATAGACCAGCCAGGAGGGCCGCATACATTTTATCATTCAGGAACGGTGAAAAAATTTGGTGTTGATTTGAATGCACAAATTGGTTTTGAATTCAGGACAAGGAAATCAGGAATTTACTATATTGGTGGCGGAGTTAAAGTTCCAACAGGTTATTTATTTAATTGGGGAGGGAAATACTCCAAACAAAACTCATCCCAATATTTCATTGATTTCGCCAAAGTAAATGGTGCCTTTTTAGCTATCGATTTACGCTATTATCTTCCAAAAATCAAAAATTCTGGATTACAATTTATAAAGGGCCCCATCGAGTAAATGACCGATTATTAGAAAATCTAGCTAATTGAAATGTACGAATTATTTAGAGTAACCCAATATTTTCAAGTAATCAGCAGCAGTTTGTTCTTCGCTAAACATTTCGGTTGTGATTTTACCATCATCATCCCTTCTAATAAGAATATGTTTGGGCTCTGGAATCAAGCAATGTTTTAAACCACCAAAACCACCAATGGTTTCCTGATAAGCACCCGTATTGAAAAACCCAATATAAAGCACTTTATTTTTATCAAATTTAGGGAGATATATGGCATTGGAGTGTTGTTCGGAATTATAATAATCATCACTATCACAGGTTAAACCTCCCAATAATACACGCTCATAATCATCATTCCAGCGATTGATTGGCAACATAATAAACCGTTGATTTATGGCCCATGTATCCGGTAAATTTGTCATGAAGGATGAATCAATCATGTTCCATTTCTCCCGGTCATTCTGATGCTTTTGATGTAAAATACTAAAAATGGCCCCACCACTTTCACCCACGGTAAACGATCCAAATTCAGTAAAAATATGAGGCTCAGGAATATCATTATCCGTGCAGACACGCTTCACTTGAGTAAGAATTTCTCGAACCATGTATGCATAATCAAAATCAAAAGCCAATGATTTCTTTATTGGGAAACCTCCACCGATGTTTAATGAATCCAATTCAGGGCACATTTTTTTCAAATCACTATAAACGCGTAAACATTTGGTTAACTCATTCCAATAATAGGCTGTATCATTGATTCCGGTATTTATGAAAAAATGTAGCATTTTCACTTTTACACGTGGGTTTTCTTTTAAAAATGCCTTGTAATATGGTACAATTTCGCGGTATCGAATTCCCAATCTTGATGTGTAAAATTCGAACTTTGGCTCTTCTTCTGACGCGATTCGAACACCAATTTTGATTTCTTTATCTGTTTTAGCTAAAATCCGTTCTAATTCATCGGTATTATCGACAACAGGAATAACTTTAAGATGTCCTGCATTCATTAAATCGATCATATTATCAATATATGATTCTGGTTTATAACCATTACATATCACATATTGTCCGTCCGCTATTTTACCTTGATCATAAAGTGTTTTAATTATATCAATATCAAATGCCGAAGAGGTTTCTAAATGAACATCATTCTTTAGAACCTCATCTAGTACGAAGGAAAAATGATTGCTTTTTGTACAATACGAATAATAATAATTTCCGGCATATCCTAAATTATGAATCGCTTCCCGAAACCAACCTTTAGCACGTTGAACATTATTTGAAACCTGTGGCAAGTAATTGAATTTCAAGGGTGTTCCATATTCATTTATCAACCTCATTAAATCAATCCCATGGAAAAATAATCGATCTTCACGAAGGTTAAATTCATTTTGTGGAAAATCAAATGTTTGTTCGATTAAATCAATGTATTTTGTTCTCATGTTTTTATTTATTGCCTAAAATTTGGTTCAAACTATCAATTTCACGAGCGATGAATGCGCGCGAGTTATTTTCTACGATTGGACGTTGGATTAGTTTCGGATTTTCAATTAAGATTTTAATCCATTCTTGATCAGTACATATTCTCCCCGCGAATTTCTCCTTGAAATCAGGTTCTTTCACACGAACAATATCTATGGGTTTCAATCCTAATTTCTCCAGGAGCAATTCCAATGATTTCTCAGTAAATGGTTTGGTTAAATATTCTATCACAGTAAATTCTGATGTATAATTTTTTATTTGCTCTAAAGCAAACCTACTTTTTGAACATCGCGGATTGTGGTAAATCGTTATCATCTTGCAAAATTACTAGAATTCAATCAATGAAAATAATTCCTCTTGAAAATGATTCAATTGTGAAACTACTCCCTTTCATGTACATTTGCACTAATGAAAACCAAAACACTCAAAAAAAATAAAGTCAATGTTGTAACTTTAGGTTGTTCGAAAAATGTTTTTGACTCCGAAATACTTATGGCTCAACTCAAAGCCAATCAATTTGAAGTTGAACATGAATCAAGCCAAGACGATGCAGAAATTGTTATTATCAATACCTGTGGATTTATTGAAAGTGCAAAACAAGAATCCATCGATACCATTATTCGATTCGCTGAGGCAAAAGCAGATGGATTGGTTTCAAAAGTATATGTTACAGGCTGTTTGTCCGAGAGATACAAAGGTGATCTAGAAAAAGAAATTCCAGAGGTGGATGCATTTTTTGGCACACGTGATTTACCTCGACTTTTAAAAACGCTGAAGGCAGATTACAAGCACGAATTGGTTGGAGAACGTATTTTAACAACGCCCAATCATTATGCTTACCTAAAAATTGCAGAAGGATGTGATCGACCTTGTTCTTTTTGTGCGATTCCATTAATGCGCGGAAAGCACGTTTCCACTCCGATCGAAGAGCTAGTTAGAAACACGAAAATCCTAGTATCAGGTGGAGTAAAAGAGATCATGCTAATTGCTCAGGACCTAACATATTATGGCTTAGATTTATATAAAAAAAGAGCGCTTTCCGACTTACTAAAACAGCTTTCGGACATTGAAGGATTAGATTGGATTAGACTCCATTATGCTTTTCCTGCTGGGTTCCCTATGGATGTATTGGATGTAATGAATGAACGATCCAATATTTGCAACTACTTGGATATGCCTCTGCAACATGGGTCTACAAAGATTTTACAAGCTATGAGACGCGGGACAACCCGAGAAAAAACCGAAGAACTTGTTCAAGCAATTCGAGAAAAAGTTCCGGGAATTGCTCTTCGTACGACATTGATTTCTGGCTATCCGGGTGAAAATGAAGCTGATTTTCAAGAAATGTACGATTGGGTAGAGCGTTCTCGTTTTGACCGATTAGGAATATTTACCTATTCTCATGAAGATAATACCCATGCCTTTCAATCTACAGATGATGTGCCTCAAAAAATCAAACAAGAGCGAGCGGATATCATTATGGAATTGCAATCTGGCATTAGCTATGAATTAAATCAACTAAAAGTGGGTCAAACCTTCAAAACACTAATAGATCGGGCTGAAGGGGATTATTTCATAGGAAGAACCGAATTTGATTCTCCTGAAGTGGACAATGAAGTATTGCTCAATAAATCGAAAGATTATGTTCGAATTGGGGATTTTGTGAATGTCAAAATTGACTCTGCGGATTACTTTGATTTGTTTGGTTCTGTTGTCGGATAAAGCAAACTATTTGATTTATTACTTGTTTCGTTAAAAAATAATCTATGCAAATTGGTGACGCATGCCCCTCTTTTGAATTATATAATCAATCAGGTGAATTGATTAAATCTTCGGCATTTTTAGGGAAACAAAAAACGGTAATCTTTTTTTATCCTAAAGATGAAACTCCTGGATGTACCAAAGAAGCGTGTACTTTTCGCGACAAATACGAAGATTTCTTAGAATTAGAATGCCAAGTTATTGGCATTTCATCAGATTCAGTAGATTCTCATGCTCAATTTGCTAATCGATTTGGATTTAAATTCACATTATTGGCAGATCCAGAAAAAACGGTTCGAAAGGCATTTCAAGTTCCAGGAAATTTATTCGGTTTATTGCCCGGGAGAGTTACGTATATCGTTGATTCGATGGGAATTATTCGTGGAATTTTCAATTCTCAACTGAATCCAGCGGGTCATGTTCAAGAAGCCTTAAAAATAGTTAGCCAAATTTAAACAATCCAATTTTTTCTTTGAAAGGTTAACTTTTCGTTGAAAAAACTTATTTTCGCAACAAACTGAGTTTAATGAAGAGTAAAATGTTGGCGGCTAATTGGAAAATGAATTTGAATTTGCATGAAGCATCTGAATTATTTGACGGTTTTTTGGAAACTCTTCCTGCTCAAGAATCTAATCGATATGTGATTTTTGCTCCTTATGTCTTTTTACCTCAATTGAGCTTATACAATTCCTCGATTGAACTTGGTGCCCAAAACTTTTATCCTGCTGAGAAAGGTGCATACACCGGTGAAATTAGTATTTCTCAACTCAAAGAATTACACGTTAAAGCAGTGCTTATTGGTCACAGTGAACGAAGAATTCATTTTTCAGAGTCCAATGAATTAATCAAGCAAAAGGTAGATTGTGCCTTAGCACATGAAGTAAAAGTAGTTTTTTGTTGTGGTGAATCACTTGAAATTCGCGATTCTAATGAACATCTGCACTTTATAAATGAACAATTAAAAGACTCATTATTTCACGTTTCTAAAGAAAACATACTCAATTGTTCCATTGCGTACGAACCAATTTGGGCAATTGGAACAGGAAGAACCGCAAGCTGTGAACAAATAGAAGAAATGCACAGTTCAATTAGAAGTTCGATTGCCAATCAATACGATCAAACAACCGCTCAATCTGTGGCTATTTTATACGGCGGAAGTTGTAATAGTAAGAATGCCAAGGACATTTTCTCATGTCCAAATGTTGATGGTGGACTTATCGGTGGTGCATCTTTAACAACAGAAGAATTTTCGTTGATCGCTCATCAACTGAACTAAAATACTTTTATACCTTTGAAAAAAATCAGTTATCATGATGTATTTATCTGCGAACGAAATCAATAAACGAATATTAAATGGGGAATCCATAAACATAATTGATATTCGTGAACCTTATGAAGTGGAGTTGGCGTCAATCGGATGTAGAGAAATTCCCATGAGCGAAATTGAAAATCATTTGGAAGAATTGTGCGCAACACCAAACCTTGTTTTAATGTGTCGATCAGGAAAGAGAGCAGAATCAGTAGCAAATTGGCTAGAATCTGAACATGGTATTGAACAAATAATTGTCATGGAAGGAGGAATTTGTAAATGGAAAGATCAAGTCAATCCAGCACTTATCCTCGAAGATTAATTTTTCAATACAAAGCGTTTATTTTTTTCAAAATCCTTTAATCTTGAATTCGTAACTTTTTGAATATAGGGATGATTTGGATTGCATGTTTTAAAATTCTGGTGGTATTTTTCTGCGACATAGAACTTATCAAATGCTGAAATTTCAGTAGTAATAACAGGAAAAGTAGCGTATTTTAATAAGGAATCAATCACAGCTGATGCAATCGTTTTTTCTGTTAGAGATTGATAAAAAATGGCTGATCTATATTGCGTCCCAAAATCAGGCCCTTGTTGGTTTAACGTGGTTGGATCGTGTGACTGAAAGAAAACCTGAACCAATTCGTAATAACTCACTTTCGTTGAATCATAGTAAATTTTCACGGTCTCAGCATGACCTGTTTTTCCGCTGCATACAGCTTCATAAGTAGGATTTGTTACTTTGCCTCCTGAATAACCAGATTCTGCCTCCACTACCCCATTTACCATCTCATAAACAGCTTCAACGCACCAAAAACAACCGCTCGCAAAATAGGCTGTCTGATAATTAGATAAATCCATCTTTTTGCTTTTATCTGTTAATGGGGTTTCTTGTTGGGCGCATGAAGTAAAACTGACAAGCATCAAAAGAACATAAAGGAAGTTTTTCATATGAACAATTTTTAATGAAACAGATGTAAATGTAATTGGTTTAAAATAAATTAACTGTAAATATAAATTGAAAAAATTGTTAATTATCGAAAGATGATGCGAGGCAATCAACCAAACACTTAGTTTGCTCATTTACAAACTTTTAAACAAAACTATTTCTTATTTTTAAGATGTGAAATTGTATGAGGTTAACTAAACCTTAGTGGCAAGAAGGATAACTAAACAAACTACAGCCATGTTTATTTCTATGACTATTTTTAGTGTCTTATTAGTTGGACTATTAGGATACGGAGTTTTTTCGAATTACAAAAGGAATCACTAACGATTCACTAGACTGGGATTGAGACGTTCTTAAGCATGATTTCTACCAATTTGGGTAAATCAACTTGACTACTCCAACCCCAGTCTTTTTTTGCCACGGAGTCATCTATTGAATCAGGCCAAGAATCGGCAATTTCTTGACGGTAATCAGGGGAATAGCTAATCTTAAAATTCGGCATTATTTTTTGAATTTCATGCGTCAACTCCTTGGGTGTGAAACTACAACCAGCAATATTGTAGGATGTTCTAATTTTTACTTTTTCCTGGTCAACCTCCATAAGTTCAATCGTAGCGCGTATCGCATCATCCATAAACATCATTGGCAAGGCTGTATTTTCGGAAAGAAAACAGTTAAATTCTTTTCCTTCTTTTGCTTTATAGAAAATATCCACTGCATAATCGGTAGTGCCACCGCCTGGCAAAGATTTATAGGAAATCAATCCTGGATAACGGATGCTTCGGACATCTACTCCAAATTTCGAATGATAATATGAACACCAATTTTCTCCGGCTAATTTAGAAATACCATAGACTGTTGAAGGCTCCATAATCGTTTGCTGTGGAGTTTCAACTTTTGGAGTCGTTGGCCCAAAAACTGCAATTGAACTCGGCCAAAATATGCGTTTAAGATACCCTTCTTTTGCCAAATCCAAAATGGTAAACAATCCTTCCATGTTTAGTTTCCAGGCAAAATCAGGATTTTTTTCAGCCGTTGCAGACAATAATGCTGCTAATAAATAAACGTGTTCAATTTTTTCATCGATTATAAATTCTCTCACCGCATCCCGATCAAGAATATCCAATTTTTTATAGGGCCCATTGGCAATTATATCCGGACAATTTTCGCGAACATCGGCCGCAATAACTAATTGATTTCCATATTTTTCACGAAGAGCTAGAACCAATTCAGTTCCAATTTGCCCACATGCACCAATAATTAAGATTTTTGACATAAATAAACGAATGAAAAAACAAATATAATCTTTCCAAAAAGAAGTGCGTTCAATCAGCGAATATTTACTTAACAGCCATCCATTTTGCAACGTATTTGCCTATGATATCAAATTCAAGATTTACTTGATCACCCACGTTTAAAGAATGAAAATTAGTGAACTCATAAGTAAATGGAATGATGCAAACCGAAAATGAATGCACTGAAGAATCTACCACTGTTAAACTGGTACCATTCACAGCAATCGAGCCCTTTTCAACGGTTAAATCAGCAGAATTATACGTAAAACTATATTTCCAACTGCCATTTTGATCCTCAATCTCGGTGCAAATACCAACAGTATCAACATGACCTTGAACAATGTGACCATCCAATCTACCATTAAACGGTAAACATCTTTCCAAATTGATTTTGGAGCCAATTTCCCACGAATTCAAGTTTGTTTTATCCAATGTTTCCTGAATTGCTGTAACGCGGTATTCATTTTCTTGAATTGCTACTACGGTTAAACAACAGCCATTGTGTGCCACACTTTGATCTATTTTCAACTCATGAGTAAAACTACTTTCAATCGTGAAATGAACATTTCCACCTTCCTGTTCCTTCCTTTTAAGTTCCCCAATTTGCTCAATAATTCCAGTAAACATTTCTTAATTAATTAAAATTCCCATTCTTTTTGCGTAATAAAAACTGTTCCTTTAAACAGAGCAACCAAATCATTGTTTTGATTTTGCACCCGCACCTCATAAATCGCGGTTTTTTTTCCCCGATAAACTTCCATCCCTTCAGCAATTAATACATCATTCAATTCAACTTTTAGGACATGTGATATGGATGTTTCAATACTAACACACTGAATACCATACGTATTTGAAGCAAAAGCCAAGGCAGAATCTGCCAATGAATATGCAATTCCACCATGCGCAATGTGAAAACCATTAAGCATTTCATTTCGAATAGTAATTTGTTCTTTGCAATAACCAGCGCGTAATTCCAAAACTTCAATCCCCAACCAATTACTGAAGGTATCTTGATTTAGCATATGAGAAACAATTTCATGAGGCGTTTTCATGTAACAAAATTACAATTATTGATTTACTTAGAATAGATTTCATTTTACCAAAAAAATTAGTGGAATAACTTGAACTTACTTGATCCAATAAAATACCAAATAGATACAATACATTTGCTATGTACTGAATCAAATTGTTAGATGCTGCATAGAAAACTCTGGTTGCGATACGTTTAGTTTTAAACTTATTCAATCGGAGTTTTTTTCATTCTCATAAGTATGCATTTGATTAAATGAATTGTGTCAATTCTATATAACTTGCTTAAAATCAACATAAAAATCAATATTTTACTTGGAATTAACCGAACAATGAGTAAATTTGTTACTCATGTTAGAAGCCTTAATAACATCCAAAACTCGCATCAGGTTATTGGTCAAGTTTTTCTTGAATCCAACGATGAAGGCTTATCTGCGGCAATTGGCCGATGAATTTGGCGAAAGTACTAATTCTGTTCGTGTTGAATTGAATCGATTAACAGAGGCAGGAATATTAGAGAGTCAAGCAGAAGGAAATGTTATTCAATACAAAGCAAAGGCCTCTCACCCACTCTTTCCGGAAATCAAAAGCATAGTAACAAAAATAACAGGGATTGATCAACTCATTGAAGGAGTGATTGAACGTCTAGGCAATCTAGAAAACGCTTATTTGGTGGGGGATTATGCATCAGGAAAAGATACAGGTGTAATTGATATTTTATTAATTGGTGACATTAATAAAAATTATTTAAACGATCTAATAGAGAAAGCAGAGGTTTTGGTGAAACGAAAAATTAGATATATCGTATTCTCTGAACCTGAATTAAAACATTATAAAGATCATTATACAGGCCAAATTTTGTTACTTTGGAGTAAGCTTAAATAACCTAATAAAATAGATCTTTTCTACTCAAATCATGAAGCAATTTGTGACTGAGAATGGCGAAGCCATAAAATAAAACAAAGAGTAAATCAACCCAATTCAATTTGTCGCATTTAATTCCTCAAGCATTTACCATCAACCAAACCGATTACGAAAAACGTAACGGTAATCGGGGATTAGTGATTTGGCTTACGGGACTTTCAGGTTCAGGAAAATCAACCATTGCCAATGAATTAAATACTCGTTTGTTTCATCAAAACAAACACAGTGTTATACTGGACGGTGACAATACAAGATTAGGAATCAATCACGATTTAGGTTTCTCAGCTGCTGATCGAACGGAAAACAACCGAAGAGTTGCTGAAATCGCTAAACTCTTTATGGAATCAGGGAGTATCGCTATTTGTTCGTTCATTTCACCCTTTCAAAAAGATAGAGAGCTTTCTAAACAACTAATAGGAGAAGAAAATTACTTTGAAGTTTTTGTAGATTGTTCGCTAGAAATGTGCGAAAAACGAGACGTTAAAGGCATGTACAAACAAGCTAGAAAAGGGGAATTAGAATCTTTTACGGGTATTTCAAGTCCGTATGAAACTCCTTTAAATCCGCAACTGATAATACATACAGAACAACTGAATTTGCAACAATGTGTCGATTTATTGTTGGAATCCATCAGTGAACGGATTAAATTACGGAAATAAAAATTATTAGTCATCCTTTGAAAAATTACAGATTAAGTCATCTTGAGGAATTAGAAGCAGAATCAATTTTCGTGCTGCGTGAAACATTTGCTCAATTCGATAATCCGTGCATCCTTTTTTCAGGTGGAAAAGACTCAATTGTAGTAACTCAATTGGCTGTAAAAGCCTTTGCCCCTGCAAATATCCCTTTCACCCTACTTCACATCGATACAGGACACAATTTTGAAGAAACATTACTTTTCAGAGATCAGCTTGTTGAAGAACTAGGCGTTAAGTTAATTGTTGGATCCGTTGAAGCATCAATAAATTCAGGGAAAGTAGCTGAGGAGAAAGGAATTTACGCCAGTAGAAACAGAGCGCAATCTGTAACACTGTTGGAGATGATTGAAAAACATCAATTTGATGCCGCGATTGGAGGTGCCCGACGAGACGAAGAGAAAGCAAGAGCCAAAGAACGCTTTTTTTCACACCGGGATGATTTTGGACAATGGGATCCAAAAAATCAGCGGCCAGAATTGTGGAATATCTTCAACGGAAAAAAACAAATGGGGGAACATTTTCGCGTTTTCCCGATAAGCAATTGGACGGAATTGGATATTTGGCAATACATTCAACAGGAAAACATAGCTTTACCCTCTTTGTATTTCACGCATGAACGAGAAATTGTGAGACGTGGAGATCAGCTTCTGGCAAATTCGCCATTTATTCAACTTCGCGACGATGAACTTGTAACTAAGGAACGTGTAAGATTTCGGACTATCGGTGATTTAACCATTACTGGAGCCATTGAATCAGAAGCACATTCGATTGAAGATATTATTAAAGAAGTTGCTACGGCAAAAGATACAGAACGAGGAAATCGTGCAGATGATCAACGTTCAGAATCTTCGATGGAAGATCGAAAAAGAGAAGGATATTTTTGATGAAAGAGGAAAGAATGCTTACCCATGAATTATTGCGATTTACTACAGCAGGGAGTGTAGATGATGGTAAAAGCACCTTAATTGGTCGTTTATTGTATGATTCAAAGAATATTTTTCGAGATCAGCTTTTGGCTATTGAAAAATCAAGTCAACGAAAAGGATTAAAGCACATAGACTTATCTCTTTTAACCGATGGATTGAAGGACGAACGCGAGCAAGGAATAACAATTGATGTCGCGTATCGCTATTTCTCCACACCCAAACGTAAATTTATTATTGCTGATACACCGGGCCACATTCAATATACACGTAATATGGTTACCGGAGCTTCTACTGCAAATGCCGCTCTTATACTTATTGATGCGCGCAAAGGAGTGGTTGAACAAACGAAAAGACATAGTTTTATCGCTTCCTTATTGCAAGTTCAACACATTATTATTTGCATCAACAAGATGGATTTAGTGGATTTCAGCCAGAGTCGATTTGATGAAATTGTGGAAGAATATTGCAATTTCGCATCAAAACTGGCGATTAAGGATTATGCATTCATTCCAATTTCAGCCTTAAACGGAGACAATGTGGTAAATCGTTCGAATGAAATGCCTTGGTATGATGGTCCAACGCTTATGTATAGCTTAGAGAATATTCAAGTAGCGAATGATGTGAACCATTTAGATATGCGCTTTCCGGTACAAACAGTAATCCGTCCAAAATCGAAAGAATTTCCAGATTTCAGGGGATACGCAGGGCGATTAGCTGGTGGAATTGTTCGAGTGAACGATGAAATCAAAGTACTGCCTTCTGGCATGACATCAACAGTTAAAGCGATTCATGGGCCCAAAGGTTATATTGAAGAAGCCTTCGCTCCTCAGTCTATCACCATTGAATTATCCGATGATATTGATATCAGTCGAGGAGATATGTTGGTAAAGGTAAATAATGTTCCCGACCAACAGCAAGAAATTGACGCCATGGTTTGTTGGCTAGGAACTAGTCAACTTACAGCAGGCAATAAATATGCGCTGAAACACACCAGTCGAGACAGCAGGGTAATTATTCAAGAGCTAATTTATCAAGTGGACTTAAATACACTTTCACGCAATGAACAAATCAGCGCCTTGCAAACGAATGACATTGGAAGAATTAAATTGAAAACAACTAGTGCGCTTTACACCGACAGTTATCGTCAAAATAGAATTACAGGGTCATTCATTTTAATTGATGAAGGAACCAATAATACGGTTGGTGCTGGGATGATTTTGTGAAAAAGAAAATCGATAAATAAATTTTAGATTAAATGAAAGAAAATTGGACAGAAGTAATTAATCCCAAAAGATCAATATTCGATATCAATTTTA
>CAMBBW010000041.1 GCA_945863425.1 Lishizhenia tianjinensis | reverse complement strand
GGATTTGGATATACCTGAATTGTGTTTCCTGCGATTGTATTCAACCCTACATATTCATAATACATTTGATCATAGGCAATCAACCATTGTGGGTTTGAACGTAAACCACAGTAAAGTTGTAAAATGACATTGTAGGTTCCTGCATTACCCGGTGAGAATGAATAGGTAGCGTATACAATGGTCGTTGATCCATCATTGAACTCAAGTGTCCAATCTACAATTGTTGAATCACCCATATCCAAGTATGATGTGATGTAAGCATTTGTAATTGTGTTGAAATCAAAATTACAGTTGTCAATCCAAGGTCCAGAAATAGTTCCAATCACGGTTGAATCAATACTAATGTTTCCATTTAATATAATAGTATCACCAACATTTGCGTTCGGTGAACCAACATAGGCATTAACAGTTACAGTACAACCATTTGCATCCATAACTGTTACAGAGTATAAAGCTTCACATAGATTGAGCTGAGTATCTGTTATAGAGCCATTAGACCAAAGATACATGTAGGGCATTGTTCCACCAGTGACACTTGGAGTAATCGATCCGTCACATGCGCCAGCTAGTGTCACGTTGCTGGTGGATACACTTGCGGAGAATCCATTGCAGTTAACATTGTTTGTTGTGTCCGAAATAAATACAGAATCACATTGTTGACAACCATTCGCGTCTGTAATACATACAGAGTAATTTCCTAAACAGAAGTTGTTATAAGTTGGAGTAGTTACACCATTATTCCATAAATAAGTGTAAGGAGCTGTTCCACCTGAAGCAACGGCAGTTGCTGCACCATCACACATAGCTGGAGAAGATGTATTGGTAACATTGGTTATTCCCATGGTTAAACTTGAACAAGGGAAGTTGTTGGCTGTTACAGAGGCCGTGGAATTGAAAACACATCCGTTTGCATCTGTTACTTGACAAGAATAATTTCCAGCGCAAAGATTTGCAAACATCGGTCCACCGGACAAAGTCATACCATTTCCTGAAATTGAATAAGAATACGGTGCAGTACCTCCATTTCCTGATAAGGAGATGTATCCGTCACAAACAGTTGGTCCACTGCTGGAACTAGTGGTTATGTTAGCATACAAAGAAGCGCATGGGCTTGGTACAACTCCTACAATTCCTGTTACGGTTGCTGTACATCCGTTTTGGTCTGAAACTGTTACCATACAAACTCCGGGGCACAAATTACCTAAAGTATTTGAATTATTTGGCAATGCATTCCCACAACTCCAAGTGTATGTGTACGGCCCTGTTCCACCAATCGGTATAACCGTGATACTTCCATCACAAGTAGATGAGTCTGATGCGTTAACAACATTTACTGTTGCAGCACATTGTGAATGGGCAAAGGAGCTAAAAATAAGGGATAATCCGAGTAAAAATCTTTTCATATGTTTAGTATTTATGTTATGCAACGCAACCATCTACAAAAAAGTAGCTAGCTAATGACAGGCGTAATTTTAATTGAATCGTTGAGTGTTGCTAGAATAAAGATAATACTATTTTTGAGTCAGATACTTTTTTGGTCTTTTATTGTTCAATGAAAAGAGTGAGTATTAATTTTTTGGCTTATTTATATAAAAACAACTCCATTTTTAATTGGTTTATTTGTGTTGACTTTCATGTCGTCTCACGAAAAACAGTTAAACTTTATTTATTGAGTAAAATAACTTTATATATTGAGTAAAATTATTTTTTATATTGAGTAAAAAATTTTATATTTGTATTTATGATTGAAAATCAAATAGATAGACCTCAAAAGAAGACGTTAAAAAGTAGGGTTTTAGAGTCTCGAAAATTTATTCAAGTCATACTTGGGCCTCGTCAAGTAGGTAAAACAACGATGGTTTTGCAAGTATTGAATGAAATCGATGCGCCTAATCAGTTTGTGTCTGCAGATAATATAACAAACTCATCTTGGATTGATCAGTTGTGGGAAGCCGCAAGATTTCGAATGAAGCAACAGAATCTTGGGGAAATGATTTTAGTAATAGATGAAATTCAAAAAATACCTAATTGGAGTGAATCGGTCAAAAAATTATGGGATGAGGATACTAAAAACAAGATTAATCTTAAAATTATTTTATTGGGTTCTTCACGATTACTTATTCAAGATGGTTTATCGGAATCTTTGGCCGGTCGTTTTGAAACAATTTATATGACGCATTGGTCATTCTCTGAAATGAGAGAAGCATTTGATTTTTCTTTAGAACAATATATTTATTTTGGGGCATATCCGGGATCTGCAACACTTATAAGTGATGAGCAGCGTTGGAAAAGTTATGTTAGAGATGCATTAATAGAATCCACAATCTCCAGGGATATTTTAATGTTAACTCGCGTTGATAAACCTGCGCTTCTTAAGCGATTGTTTGAATTAGGTTGTTTGTATTCTGGACAAATTTTAGCTTTTAATAAATTATTGGGTGATTTGCAAGATGCAGGAAATACAACAACGCTTTCTCATTACATTGACTTACTTTCAGATTCAGGCTTGCTTGGTAGAATTGATAAATATGCTGGTACAACCATGCGACAACGAGCTTCTAAACCTAAATTTCAAGTTTTTAATACGTCTTTGTTAAGTGCTCAGCAAGCTTTTTCATTTCAAGATGTTCAATTAGAACCAAAAATTTGGGGTCGTTTTGTTGAATCAGCTATTGGTGCACATTTAATTAATGCAAGTATAAGTGATGGAATCAAGGTCTATTATTGGCGCGAAAAAAATGAGGAGGTTGATTTCATTATCGAAAAAGATAACCAGTTGATAGCGCTAGAAGTAAAAAGTGGAAAGAATACTAGCGCAAAAGGAATAGCAGCATTCAGCAAATTATATCACCCCAAAAAAACATTGTTAGTTGGTGGGGATGGTTTAACCATACAAGAATTTTTAACCATCGCACCAACCGATTTGTTTTAAATTGAATTAGTATGAATCATTTTACAAGGCGATGAAATGTGCAGTGTGTTTCGAAAATTGTACTTTATTTCTATCAGTAACAAAAAAGGAGCGAAATTATCGCCCCTTAATATTGTTCAAAATCACCTTAATACTTGATTATCCCAAAAATGGATATTTATAATCAGTAGGTGGGACGAATGTTTCTTTGATTGTTCGAGCGGATGTCCAACGCAATAAATTCATCATTGCACCTGCTTTATCATTAGTTCCAGATCCCCTTGCTCCTCCAAATGGCTGTTGGCCCACAACTGCGCCTGTTGGTTTGTCATTTATGTAGAAATTACCGGCAGCATGTTCTAATTTTTTAGTAGCCAAATTTATAGCATAACGGTCTTGTGATAAAATCGAACCTGTCAATGCGTATTCTGATGTTTCGTCCAAAAGAGTTAATGTTTCCTCAAATTTATCAGCATCATAAATGTAGATAGTCAATACAGGTCCAAAAATCTCTTCACAGATCGTTTTGAATTTTGGGTTGGTCGTTACAACGGTTGTAGGTTCAATAAAATACCCTTTCGATTTGTCGTAATTTCCACCTGTGATAATTTCAGCATCTGATTGGGTTTTACAATAGTCAATGTATCCTGCAATTTTATCAAATGCTCTTTCATCGATTACTGCATTTACAAAATTACTTGTGTCATCCGGGCTGCCCATTTTAAATGAGTTTACTTGATTCACGTAATGACTTTTTACTTCTGCCCAGATGTTACTCGGAATGTATGCTCGAGAGGCAGCAGAACATTTTTGCCCTTGGAATTCAAACGCTCCACGTGACATTGCTGTTGCAACTTCAGCGGGTATAGCAGATTTATGAGCAATGATAAAATCTTTTCCACCCGTTTCTCCAACGATTCTGGGATACGTACGGAATTTATCTAAATTCGTTCCTATTTCTTTCCAAAGATGCTTGAAAACGGCTGTGGATCCAGTAAAATGTAATCCAGCAAATGCTTTATGTTGAAAAACCACATCACCTGCGACAGGTCCGTCAACAGTTATCATATTGATGACACCATCAGGAACGCCAGCTGCTTTAAATAATTCCATCAATACTTGCGCAGAATATACTTGTGTGTCGGCAGGTTTCCAAATAACAACATTACCCATCATGGCTGGTGCAGCGCATAAATTTGCCGCTATTGAAGTGAAATTAAAAGGAGTAATCGCAAATACAAACCCTTCTAACGGTCGATATTCCAATCGATTCCACATTCCAGGCAATGATTGAGGTTGTTCTTTATAGATTTGGGTCATGTATTGAACATTGAATCGGAAAAAATCGATTAATTCACATGCAGCATCAATTTCTGCTTGAAAAACATTTTTGGATTGAGCCAACATGGTAGCAGCATTAATTTTATCTCTAAAAGGTCCTGCCAATAAATCTGCCGCTTTTAAAAATATAGCCGCTCGATCCTCCCAAGGTAAGTTTGCCCAATTTTCTTTTGCTGCTAATGCGGCATTTATCGCTTGCTCAACATGTTTTGATTCACCAACATTAAAATGACCAAGTACTTTTTTATGGTCATGCGGTGATGTCATTGTTTTTTTTGTTGTCGTGCGAATTTCCTCGCCACCAATATACATAGGTACATCTATTGGTGCTTGGTTATACATTTCGTGGTATTTCGCTAAGAGTGAAGTTCGTTCTGCAGAACCTGGAGCGTATGCTTTAACCGGTTCATTTAATGCTACCGGTACTTGAAAAAATGCGTTAGACATAATTTTTTTTGACAAAGTTAAGGATTTACTCGAAAGTCAATGTAACAAATGAGGAATATGAAAGACTACTTTAATTTTCTAAATAACTGATAGGTGTTATTCGTAGTTTGCAGCGCAATTTCATCTAACCCTAATTGATAAATACTTGCTAACTTCTCAGCAACATGAATCATATAGCTTGGTTCGTTCCGTTTTCCTCGATAGGGCACAGGAGGAAGATAAGGCGAGTCAGTCTCTAGTAGAATCTGATTCAATGGAATGGATTTAATAACTTCTGGTAAATGAGAATTTTTGTAAGTAACAACTCCTCCAATTCCAAAGTAAAAATTCCCATAAGATTGAATTTTTTCTACTTCATATTCAGTACCGGTAAAACAGTGAAAAACACCAGATAGTGCGTCACAATTTTTGTTATCAAGAATTTTAAAAATTTCTTGGAAACTATCTCTTGCGTGAATAACTATTGGCAGACTATATTCAAGAGCCCAATCAATTTGAATTTCGAACGCTTTTTTTTGTTCTTCAATAAATGTTTTGTCCCAATATAAATCCATTCCAATTTCGCCGATTGCAATAACCTCAGTGTTCTTTATTTTTGAGAGAATTTTTTCCAATTGCTTCTCCCAATCTTCTTTTATATATCCTGGATGTAGACCTAACATAGGATAAAATATATCAGGGAAATTTTGGCAGAGCGCCAACATAGGTTCTATGCTTTTGAGCTCAATATTGGGTAAAAGTATTTTAGTGATATTATTTTGTTGGAAACGTTGTATGCCTTCGATTAAATCATCTTGAAATTCTGAAGCATAATAATGAGCGTGCGTATCGATTAATTTCATTAGAAAAGAGAAAAGCTAAGACCGAGTTGTAGCCATTTAATTTGAGGGCTTTCGGGATGTTGAAAAATGGAGTTTAATTGATAAGAAACATACAGTGAATAGTTTCGAATTCCAATACGAGTATATAAGGAATAAGTAAAATCATCAGCTGCATTTTTGAGTGATATTTTGTGGTTTCTTGAAGCATCGTCAAAAGAATATTTTTCTTTCAACGTAACTTGATACCCCAATCTTCCACCTATATATAATTTGGTGTGTTTCCATCCTGCTGTTCTAAATCTTAATTCCACAGGTACATTTATATTAGTTCCCATTAAGCTATTCCGAATATATGCATCGCTAGTACTATGAGGAAAACAATTTATCACATCGGATTGGGTTTCAATTAAGTTTTGATTGAGAATCGTTTTATTCACCGAAATTGCTCCACCATATCCAATAGAAATTGTATTCTTTTTATTTAACGCAAATTCATTGTAACAATTTGCTGTGAAACCTATTGATCGAGTGGATGAATTAGAAAAATCTTTGTCCGAAAGAAGATCATTGTAATGAATATCAAAAACTAAGCGATCATATTTGCGTGGTTTAGGCTTGTTAGAGGGTTTCCAGGTAACGTACCAGAAAAGTCCAGGTCGACTATGAGATTCAATTTTTGTATCAAATTCCTTTTGTCCCCAAGCTGAGAGCGGAAGAAAAAAAAGAAAGAGTAAAATTCTCAAAATCGTTTTTGTTTTAAGTTAATTTCCCAGTTCCAAGCACTTAAAACGGCGTCCTCAACGGTATGTTTTGCTTCCCAATTTAATAATTCTTTCGCTTTACTTGCGTTTGCAAATATTTCAATAACATCGCCGTCCCTGCGAGGTCCAAACTCCCAATTCAGTTTTTGGTTACTTATTTTTTCAAACAAATTAATAATTTCTAAAACGGATGTACCTTTTCCAGTTCCTATGTTAATTGCTTCATTGAACCCATCCTTGTGAGAATTCAAAAAGTCAATAGCCTGAACATGAGCGTTCGCTAAATCAACTACATGAATGAAATCACGGACACAACTACCATCAACGGTTGGATAATCATTGCCAAAAACGGTTAGTTTTTCATGTAAACCGATTGCTGTTTGTGTTACAAAAGGCAATAGATTATTGGGTTTTCCAATTGGGAATTCGCCAATTTCAGCGGAAGGATGCGCCCCAACAGGATTGAAATAACGCAAACAAATTGATTTTAACCAAGGATTTGCTTTTGCAGTATCTTCTATGATATTTTCACCGATTAGTTTGGTATTTCCATAAGGTGAACTTGGCTGTGCTTTTTCAGAATTCTCCGAAACTTCTTTGATTCCTACAGGGTCACCATACACTGTGCACGAAGAAGAAAAAACCAAATTATTGACCTGAAATTCGATCATGCACGCTAAAATATTAGTCAAGCTTTGTAGATTATTGGTGTAATATTTTAGTGGTGAATTAACAGATTCACCCACCGCTTTATACGCTGCAAAATGGATGATTCCATCAAACGAATAGCGAGAGAATAGCGATTTCACTGCAATTAGATCACACAAATCAAATTCATGAATCAACAACTTTTGCTTGGTAATATGCTCAATTCCTTGAATTGCCAAGTGGCTTGAATTTCGGAAATCATCGACTATAACTGGAACAAAACCATTGTTTATTAACTCAACAACAGTATGTGTACCAATATAGCCAGCGCCACCAGTAACGAGAATATGTTTCATATTAGGTTTAATCTTATCAGCAAAGTTAATTGAATTTGATTTTCAACTGATTTGATTCCGGAAATAATGCAAAAAAAAGTAAATTTACATCATGTACGAGTTTAATTTCAAGGATAAAATCCCGCCTAAAGCAAGTAAATGGTATCTTGTAAAGATTGTTATCTATGCCCTGATTCTATTTTTATTGATTTACTTGGTAATTGATAAACTCAATACAATTACGTAAGACCTATGTTTAACTCTCTTTTTTCCATTTGAGGTCTAGACGACCATTTTCGGAAAAATAATAAGATTTCATGCTCCGACTGTAAGTTATTGGTGCTTTAAATTCGTGTTTGAGCATATATATGTATTTATAAATCATTCTTTCAGACATGTTCAATTTACGCGCTAGTTCCTTTGGTGAGCCAGTGCCTCTGCTTTCAATCAATTTAATTAAATACTGCAGTTTGTTAAAATTCATTTTTCTGAGAATTACATTTACAAATTCTTTACAAATTAAAGGACTGTTTCTGAAATATAATTACAGTTTCGGAATTGTTAAGAAATAAACAACAATAAAAAATGTAACTATTTGAAAAACAAACGAATAAAAAATTGAGTAAATTATTAAACTCGAAAATAAATTTTTGTTACGGGTAATTAAAGGTTTTCTAAGATTTTAAAAAACAAATCTTTTTTTGCTGGAGAAAGAGGAACAGCAGCACCGTCTTTCATTATAACAGATCCTCCTTCGGTTTTATCGTAGCGATCAACAAAATTGATGTTTACCAGATGGGATTGTTGAATACGGAAGAAATGACTGCCTGAAAGTAATGTTTCAAAATCTTTTAAGGTTTTGGAAACAAGGATTTTTTTTCCGCTTGTGAGAAAGAAAAAAGTATAGTTTTTATCAGCCTCACATCGAATAATATCATCAAGTTCAATAACAAATACACTTTCTTGTGTTTTAAGTACTAATTTCTTTTTTTGATGTGGAACTAAATTATGTTGTAATGTATCGAATTGTTTAATATCTTTTTTTTCAGAAACAGCTTGAATTGCATGTTCGATAGCGTCACGTAATTCCTCTGGATCAACTGGTTTTAGGATGTAATCCAGTGCGCTAAATTTTATTGCTTTAATAGCAAATTCTTGATGAGCTGTAATGAAAATAACTTCGAAATTTTTTGTAGGTGTTCTTTTTAGAACATCGAAACCTGTACCGTCTGGCATTTGAATATCCAAAAGCACAATATCTGGTTGATTGCTTTCAATCGCGGCTAATGCTGTTTCGACACTTTCACCTTGTGCGATAACTTCGAGATCAAGACCGAACGAACGGATAAGCTTCGCAATAAACTCTCTTGTTTTATTTTCGTCGTCAATTACAAGTACTTTAATCATTATCAGGAGTTTTGGTCTTTAAATTTAAGAGGAATTTTGATATCCACAACAGTTCCGGTTTCTTTTTCCTTATTAAAATCCGTAATGTGAATAAAACCGCTACTTGTATATTTTTTATTGATTATCGAAATACGTTCTTCAGTGATCTTCATGGCCATACTATGGTGCTCTTTACTTTTTTTATTCGTGCCGGCAATTTTTCTTCCAATTCCATTGTCTATAATCGTGATGTGCAACATTTCTTCATCACGCGTAAATGTGACTTCAATAAAACCGTTGTCAACAGTATGTAACTGGCCATGTTCAATTGAATTCTCAATGAAAGGCTGTGTTATCATTGGTGGAATAAGTGTTTCTATTTCAGATAAAAGTGGATCCACAACAATTTCAAAAGCAAAACGGTCTTCGAACCTTAATTTTTGTGTGGTTAGGTATTTTTGAAGAATTTCTATTTCAGTTTCCAGGGTGATAAACTCTTTTGAAGAATTTTCTAGAATGAGTCGCATGAGTCGCGAAAAATTCACCAAAAACTTAGAGGATTTGGATGGGTCGTTATCGTAAATGTAACTTTGTATTACCGACATTGCATTGAATATAAAATGCGGATTCATCTGCGATCTAAGAAGTGTTTGTGACATTTCAGACTCTTTTTGCAACTGCAATAATTTATTTCGATTCCAATAATTTTTTAAGATTAAACCGGCTGCTATGACAATAAATAGTATAAAAACGATCGTAATTAGTTGATAGGTATTTCTTAATTGAGTGTTTTCTAATTTGGAATTGGTTAATTCTTGTTTTTCACGAGCACTTTTGATTGAATCGCTCTGTAAATTTATGGTACGCAGCTGATCTTGAGTTTTGAACGTTTCATTGATTTCTGCAATACTTCGAGTTGATTGAAGTAAGTTATTACTATCTAAATAAAGTACATAATAGTTTAAATATTGAAAGGCATTTTGAATGTTTCCTTTTCTCAAAAATAAATCAGATAAAACTTTGTAGCTTTCGTGAATTGAAACAATTTGCTTCATTTCCTTGCGCATGTTGATAGATCGATTGAGGAAATTTTCTGCCTCGTTATACTTACCTTGCTCAAGTAGTACTTTACCAACATGGTGATAAACAAGAGCTATCTTATTTCTATTCCCGATACTTTCGTAATTCACAAGTGCTTTATTCAAACGACTAGCTGCTTGTTTGTACTCTTTTAATTCACTGAATAAAACGCCAATAAAATTATCTACATCTCCAATTGCTTCACTATTTTGTGTTTTTATTAAAGCTGCTTCAGCTTGAAAAGCAAATACTTTTGCCTGTTTGAGGTTTTTTTTACCCAATTCAACTGCAGCCAAATGAATCAATGCTAAACCGATTTGCGTTTGATCCTCTAACTGGTTTGCAAATGATAAAGATTTTTTGAAATATGCTTCCGCTTCGTCCCAATTTTTAATATCCAATTGTGATAATCCAATTTCTCGATTGTATCGGCTTAGTTTTTCATAATCTGTTGTGTTTGCTATTATTTCAATGGCTAACATATTTTTTGCTATTCCAATTTCAATTTGGTTGAAGTGTTTATATATCAAGGCTTGTGTGTTGATGCATTCAGCTAAAATGGATGATTTTGAATTGGTTTTACGCGCAAATACAATACTCCTGTTAGAATAATATAGCGCGCTATCTTTTTTATTCAAATTTGTATAATCCCATGCGATCATCCGGTTTATTTCAGAGGATTGAATATGGTTTCTTAGCCTTTGATTGATTTTTAATGCTTGAAAATGAACGGATAGGGCTCCCGAATAATCTAATTTGATTTGTTTCGAAACACCGTAAAAAATCAACCAATCAAATTTTTCTTTTTCTGAAATAGATGTGTTTAATTGACCTTCTGCTTGTTCAGTTAATTGATTGAAGCGAACAAAATCTTTAACTGCGTGTGCGTATTGAATTTCAAAAAGAATGCGTTTAAAGGTGAACTTTGAATTGTTGTAGGCTTTATTTGTCTTGAGTTGGTCAAGAATGGTATTGGCTTTTGTAAAGTTTGTTGTCAGGTAAAATTTCCCTAATTCAATTTCAAATTGGAACTTTTCTGAATTGTTTTTTGCGTTGTTAATGTTGTTTTTTATCTCAATCTCCGTTCGTTGTTGGGAAAAAATGGTGTTAGGAAATCCTATGAACACCAGCAAAAAAAGGATTATTACTATGGGATTTGTTTTCACTAACCCGAATATACAAAATAGATTGTTAACTAGGAGTTAATTCTCTAAATTAATGGAGACTTATACGGTTTTAGAATTTCGCTGCTATTGATAGATAGCCAGTTCGACCGCTTCCTGGC
The DNA here is from genome assembly GCA_945863425.1 of Lishizhenia tianjinensis. Classification (GTDB taxonomy): domain Bacteria; phylum Bacteroidota; class Bacteroidia; order Flavobacteriales_D; family Crocinitomicaceae; genus UBA952. The sequence goes on along the minus strand of CAMBBW010000041.1, from coordinate 5,374 downwards.
AAGATTCCAGGCCCTGGGAATCCACCTGATCTGCGTGTTGCATACTGCTCATTCGTTACATTATTTAACCCACCTTTTAGGGTGAATTGTTCATTAATGAGGTAAGAAACCGATAAATCAAGAACGTGATAACCATCTAATTTTCCAATTGTTGCTTTTGAATTAGGTGAAACTGTATTTAGTGCATCGGTATAAACCGAACTGATTTGGTTCCATTGAGTGGTGAGTGAAAAGCCATTTTTCTTATAGGTTATACCAAAACGATTTATGTTTCTTGGTGCGTTTTCAACAAAATTCCCACTGAAATCTTTTGAAGGATCTGTTTGACCCGCTGGATCATCCCATCGTGTATAGCGCGCATCAATGAAAGCAATGTTGGCAAAAACTTTAAATTGGCCATGTTTTAAGTTTAGGCTAATCAAACGGAATAGATCTAGTTCGATAAATGACTCAATTCCGCGACTTACAGAAGCTCCAATATTTGTTTTTAAATTTTTACCATTTGTATTTATGGTCCCAATTCTATTGTCGTAGAATAAATAAAATGCACCAACATCGAAAGATAAGTAATTCTTAATCGTTCCGCGGTATCCAAAATCTAGGTTGTATCCATTCGCATCCAGTAAATTCTGATCGATTGAGTCCGTGGTTGCTGACGGTACTAATTCTGAATAAGTAACCGGACGGAACGCTTGGCTTATATTAGAATAAAAATTCGTCTTTTCAGTAGCTTTATATTCCATACCAACGCCTCCAAGCAAGACAAATCGAATTTGATTAGCCACATCAATTGCATCCCCAATTTCGGGTTTATCAATTGTTCCTTTAGCTCCTGTATTAATATATTCTATCCGTAAACCTGGAGTTATACTCAATCGCTTAGTTAATTGAAATAGGTTTTCTGCAAAAACTGCTGCGTTTAAAGTACTTAAATTTAGTTCCTTTTTGTAATCAAAAATTCCGTTTGAACTTGTTTGCTGCAAAGCAATTGATAAATCACAATCATTTCCTCTTGATCCAATTGCACCCTGTTTCCGCAGTGTTTTTCCTGAATAGGCACGCAACCCAACAGATAAAGCTGAATTATTACCAAAAAGTTTGTACTGCTTCAGCATTCGAACCTCTAGCCCAAGATTGTTGTACCAGTCGCGGTCTACTTGCCTGTTGTTCATTGATGCTCCGTTAAAGGAATCACTCAAATTTATGTCTTTTAAATAACCAACACTGTTTCGCTGGGAAAATGTATGAAATAATTTGATGTTAAATTTTAAATCTTCATTTGGTTGATAATCAACGGAAAAAGCGGTGGAATTCCAAGGGGTGCTAAACCAGTTTCTGGCACGCACAGATTGCCTTGAATTGACATTAAACATTGAATCTGTTAATCCCCCTGGTTGTTGACTTAAGTAATTCATGTGGGTATATTCCAATGATGCGCTTAGTTTTTTACTAAAGGCATAGTTAAGCATGAAATGTCCCGTAGTTGTTGAGTACCTGCTGTTTTCCCTCCAGCCATCTGCTTGTCTATGATGCAGGAAAGCATAATAAGAAAATTTCTTAATTTTCCCTCCGATTGCATTAAAGGCATTGAATAATCCATAAGATCCTATTGTTTGTTGTGTCTCAAAAGTAAATGCTTTTGTTCCTAAGTTCTTTTTTGTGATATAATTTAATAATCCACCAAATTGAGTTCCGTACTGGAGTGAAGCTGCACCTCTAATTACCTCGATTTTGTCCAATGCTTCCGTTGGTGGGGTGTAGTATGCTTCTGGATAACCGTATGCCTCGGATGAAATATCAAAACCATTTTGCCTTACGTTGAATTCCCAAGATCTATTTGGACTAAGTCCTCGTGTTGCTATTGAGGTTTGAATTCCTGATCCATCGCTCTCCCAAATAGAGACTCCTGGCACCTTAGCCATAATCTGACGGTAATTGTTTGAAGATAAATCAGCCGTTAGAGCGCTTAAATTAATAACCTCATTTTTTTTTCCTGCGTTGATCCTTGTTCCTTCTAAAATGGGCAATCGTTCTATGTCTTTTTGTTCCCCTGTAATATTAACCTCAAGTAATTTTTTAATTGAATCCTTTGAAGTTAACTGACCGATCCCATCAATTGATTTAATAAAAAAGAGGAGTAATAGAATTAATTTTGATAGCGTTTTCATACGGCAAAATTGATGAATTCAAATACGCTGGACAATACCTTAAAAAAGGTATTATAAAATGTTTCTAAATAAAAAAACCAATGGCTGGTTTGGGTTGATGCTGTTAAAATTGAAATAATTACAGCAATTTGATTAAATTTGAACTCAATTATTTTTAGATGAATAAAAAGCATTTTTTTCTTTTGATTTTTCAGATAGTTCTGATTTTTCAATCTTTCGCACAAAGTAGTGCAGGCATCTACAGTATTCGTTTTTATATCGATAGAAGATTGGTGAATCCCGTTCAAATTAGTTCTGGAGGAAATAACATTCAACAAAGCGGGTTGAATCGCGTTAGGCTTTCAGACGCGAATATTGACTCTATTAAGGCTGTGGTTACACGAACAGTATCTGCCGAATTGAATACAAACTCTGAATGTGTTTATCGCAAAAATAAACGAGGTCGTGATATTAAATCTTATGATGGTGGGAATGTAGTTCGTGGAATGCCCTTAAGTTCTAAAAGACAAGCAATTCATGAATTTGATAAAGATTATTATGTGCATGTTCGCATAAGTTATTCGATAGCAACAGGAATTAGTCTAGGAAATGCCTTATTAGGTTCCAGTCGTTATCGGCCAATTGTCTATATTGTTATTACAGCATTCAATGCAGAAAAAAAGAAGGTGTATTCAAAAACGGTATCTGTACGTGATTTTGAAAAATTGCAGAGTTTTCAATATACAGTGAATGGAGTAACGGTTAGAAATGCAGAGGTATTACAACCACAACAGATTTTTGAAATGTTAGTGAAATCATTACAAGAATTAATAGCCAGAGGAAAAAGATGACGTCAAAATTAATCTATCTTGGTAACCTTAGAACAACGTGTGAACATGTTTCTTCTGGAAATGAAATATTAACGGATGCTCCAATAGATAATAAAGGGAAAGGCGAATACTTTTCTCCAACAGATCTTGTAGCCACTGCAATGGGTTCTTGTGCATTAACAATCATGGGTATTTATTGCCAAGAACATGGAATTGCATTTGAAAATGGAATCGTTGAGGTAACGAAGATTATGGCTTCAAATCCGAGGAGAATCGAAACTATTATTCTTAAAGTTGACATTACGGGTAACAATTGGGATGAAAAAACAGTACACAAAGTAATTCAAGCAGGTAAAAGTTGTCCTGTGGCAAAAACATTGGGTGATAACGTTAAGATCGAATGGGAAATAATATGGTAGATAATCAATATAGCAATCGCGAACAGACCTTTAAGGAAAAAGAGAATATAATTTATGGAATTCGTTCAGTGGTTGAAGCCATTAAATCAGAAAGAGAAATAAATAAAATTTTAATTCAAAAAGGAATGAATAAAGACCTTTTCATTGAATTAAAGGAAGTATTATCAGGAAAGGATTATCAATTGCAATTTGTTCCAGTTCAAAAATTGGATCGAATGACACTGGCTAATCATCAAGGGGTAATTGCTTTTGTTTCTCCTATTGAATACCATGATTTTTATAGTTTGGTAGATACAAAATTGGAAAAAAAAGAACTGCTGACGTTACTTTTTTTAGATCGAATTACGGATGTACGGAATTTAGGTGCTATCGCCCGAACAGCGGCTTGTCAGGGAGTGGACGCAATAGTAATCCCTTCTAAAGGCTCGGCATTAGTAACAGCAGATGCCATTAAAACCTCGGCTGGAGCGCTCAATTTTTTACCGGTTTGTAAGGTCGATCAATTAAAAGAAGCACTGTTTTACATTCAGCAATCGGGTGTTAAATTGGTTGCATGTACAGAAAAATCGAATAAGGAATTGCCTTTCGGTAAATTTGCAGAATCTGTTGCATTTATTTTCGGATCAGAGGAGGATGGAATTAGCAATGATCTAATTCGGATGGCTGATGAGCAACTAAAAATCCCAATGATTGGTGGTGTTGCGTCGCTAAATGTGAGTGTATCTGTAGGAATGGCTTTGTATGAAATGAATCGTCAACGATTGGTTAAGTAGATTTTATTTTATCAGGAATAATACATACGGGAATTGGAATCATTTTATGTTGATTGATTTTATTTAATCGCTCATATAATTCAATTACTTTTTTTTGTCGATTCGTTAGATTTTCTTTATCGCCATTAAATACCATTGCCCATTCCAATTCATCGTAGCTTGCGCCGATTTGATCTTCATCTGTTCGGTTGTCTCCCCATAAACCATCGGTAGGAGCAGCTTTCTGTATGGATAAAACAACGTTAAGTTCTCTACCTAAGGAATAAACTTGGGATTTCATTAAATCAGCAATTGGGCTAATATCCACCCCACCATCACCATATTTTGTATAAAACCCAATTCCAAAATCTTCAATTTTATTGCCAGTTCCAACCACTAAACAATTTTCACTTTGTGCAATTGCATAAAGAGTGGTCATGCGTATTCTTGCGCGCGTATTCGCCATTGACAACTTATTAGACGCAGCTAACGGAGGTAGAATAGTTTCAAAAGCAGAAAATACCTCAGTCAGATTTACCTCATGCGAAATTACATGTTGGTGACGTTTGCTAAGGTCTTCAATGTGTTCCTGGGATCGATTGTATTCACTTGTAGATTGTCTAATTGGCATATTTACCAAAACAACTTTTTTATTAGTCAGCGCACACAAAGAAGAAGTTACGGCAGAGTCAATTCCGCCTGAAATTCCAATCACAAATCCTTTGGCACCTGCCTGATCACAATAGCTATTCAACCAATGAACAATATGTTCTTTCGTCTTACAAAAGTCCAATTTCGTCGAATTAAAATAGGATTGAAATCTTAAACAGTAATTGGTTTTGATTTGCTTTGTTGGAAAAATAGGTTCTCGTTCCTGCTGCTTCTGTATATAAAGTTCGGTTCGATTCTTTGCGTTCTAAATGTAAGGGCGTAATCCCATAAAAATATCCAACCTCAGCAACTAATGAAGTGGTGCTAATAAATTTCCATTCAGCTCCGGCGGATAAGCCGATTGATCCTTTGTAGAAGAACATGTCGCCCGGTGAAGAAAAACTTTTGTTCTCAACGTTAGCGATTTGTTGAGTAGGATCGGTTACGTCAATACCTAAATCATTTACTGTATTTTTTATTAAAAACGAATTTCTGATTCCAAATTTCCCGAAATAGCGAAAATCACCAATCATACTCGTCCTAAACAACATCATTAAAGGAACTGAAACATATAT
>CAMBBW010000040.1 GCA_945863425.1 Lishizhenia tianjinensis | reverse complement strand
TCATTTTGAAATGGCGTTTTAATGACGTTTTATTTTCATGCTTTATATGAAATGCGTCATTCGGGGAATTAGTTTCGGGAATAAAAGCACCGAAGGGAAGCTGAAAAAAAGAATGTATTGTAACTCCTCCTGCATTTAATGCTGCAATTCCGGTTGGCGCAACAATAACCGTATTTTTTTGAGTCGATTCTACAATTTTTTTCAGTAAGGTCGTTTTTCCTGTTCCTGCTTTTCCGGTAAGAAAAATTGTTCGATTTGTCTGGTTAACAAATAATTCGGTAAGTTTAATCGTTGTTGATGATTCTTCAAGGCTCTTCATACTTTAAATTAAGCATAAAAATTGAGATGGAAGTTTTATAAAAAAAAATAGTCGCTCATTTGAGCGACTATTTTAAAAATCTTAAGAGTGCTAAAGATTATTTCTTTGGAGCGTCTTTTTTCATTTCTGTTTTCGCTTCTGGAGATGCAACTGGAGATGCTTCTGGAGCTGCTTCTACTGGAGCTACTTCTTCAGTTGTTGCTTCCATTGTTGCGTTTTCTGAAGCGTCTTTTTTACCACCACAAGAAACTAAAACTGTACTTGTAGCCAAAACTACTGCTAATGTTAAAAATACTTTTTTCATTTTAATTGAAATTAAGGGTTAATATTATTTTTCGAGACAAAAGTATCTGTATAATTTGATTCGTGCAATAGTGATACAAAAAAAAATGTTAAAAAACTTAAAAAAGAACAATGATTTTGATGAGAACAATACTAAGTGGCTTTTTTAATAGCTGATTTTAGGATGTCAATTAATCCGAAAGCCTCTTGTTTAATTAATTTTCTTCCAAGCGTATATGTTTTCAATTTCGTTTCAATGTTAATTCGTTCTCCGCCATTTATCCAAGGCGAAGATTCCCACACAGACTCTAACGAATTATCTTTAGGAAAACGAGCAGATATTGAAAGTACATTTTCAAAAAAAATGACATGTGTTTTACCATACTTAAAAATAGATCGTTTGTAATTGATTCCGACTTCGTCAATTTTTAGTAACTCTTTACCGTAAAGCAACCAAAGAAAGGAACGGCTGATCTTTTGGAGGTAATAAACCCAAAAAGTAAGGAATATCCATAAAATCACTTCTTCTTGATAACTCAGTTTAAAAATAAAAAACGATGAAACTACCACTGATCCAATAGTAATCCACATTCCAAGCCAAGCTCCCATTAGTAAATTCACCCAAAAATTTTGAATAGGGGTAATGATGATTGTTGTAAATGTCGCCTGTTTTTTAACGCTAATTCGCTTGCTTAACCATTTCATGGTGTAAAATTACAAAACAATTTTAAGGGGTGGATAAAAAAAAGGCTGCCTTAATTTAGACAGCCTTTCCAATCTTTTAAAAAGAAAAAAATTATTCAATAATTAATCTTTTGGTAACCATTGCTCCATTGATTTCTAATTGAATCAAATAGATACCAGCATTCAGATGAGTTGTATTCAGATTTAGATCCCAATTACCAGCCATTTTACCGTAATTTTTTGCTGAAATGATTTTTCCTGTTGCGTCTAAAACACTCACTTGTATAGAAGATTCATTTACAAGGTTTAATGAAATAGTTGCTTGGCTTGTTGCTGGATTAGGGTAAATTTTCACCATTTCATCCAACTGATTTGATAATCCATCATATAAACCTGCATTGCTTCCTGATTGGAAACCGGTAGTAACAGCTTCAGTAATTGTTGCTTTGCCAGCATTGTCAATTCTCCCATCTGGCGCGATTATCATACCAATAATATGTATTGAATTTTCATCCCATGTTGCTGGAAGAACAAACGAAAAATTAATAGTATGTTGGTCTCCAGGTGCAACAGATGCAGGGAAACTATTTGCATACCCCGCAAAACTTGGAGCAATTGCACGTGCCACGTGGTCATACACCATTTGTGCTGCCGGTACCGGGTTGCCTAACGATTCAAAACCACCCATAGCGCCATTTCCACCACCCGCATATGCGTTCGATTGATTGTATCCAGAGCCAGTTCCAGTTACACCATCTTCTGTCAATACACACGCTAATTTGTAATTATTATTTGCTGCAAGTGCAAAATCAGCCGTAACAGAAACATTCAATTCTCTGGTTGTAGCGTTCCATGTTGCTCCATTTGTTAAAACGGCAACAGGTGGGATTTGTAAGCGGTTAAAAAATTCAGGTGACATTCCTGATGGGTCAACGTCGGATCCTCTGTCAACTAAAGCGCTTGGGTATCCAGCAATTAATCCACCAAATGCGGCATCATAATCGGTAACAGTCATTGGATCGCCATTGTGAACTGCAATACCAGCCCAAAACTCGTTGTATTTTGTGTTGAATTGATCCATGAAAACAGCTCCACGAGGACACCACTGACACCAAGATCCAGTTCCTTCCTCACTCACAACCATTTTACCAACAGCTGGTACAATTGGATTGATGGACTTGGTTAATGTATCATCACTACTTACATCGTCAGTTGTTCCATTCACGTTTGAAATACTTGCAACTACTGTTTGATTTCCGGCTACAAGACTTAATGGGGATAAGGTAACTGCATAATTAGCTGTACTAGCTATGCTTACTCCTGTAACACTTTGTGGGAAATTAGTTCCGCCATAATTCAAGTTAAGATCAAAGGATGTTATTGCCGTCTGACCAGCATTTACGATTGTAATTTTTGGCGTAACCGTTTGACCAGCTATTTCTCCACCCATATCAACCATAGCAGTCATTCCATTCAAGGCTGAAAGTGTATAGGGTTGATGATCAAAACTTACGTCGTCAATGTAAAATTGGCTATTTGTGACAGGGAAGAAATCTGTGGAAGCTAATGCATTTACACCATTTATCCATGTGCCAATTAGGTTTCCATTGACATAGGCTTTCCAAACTTTTAGGGTGAGGTTTGCTTCAATTTTCAAGGTGAACCATGCCGCTTCCGGATAAGTACTTACCGCTAAATTAGAGGTTAATCCATCATCGATATACAGATCTCCGGCATCAAAATTAACATTCAAAGCCCAGGTTGTTCCAATTGTTTGTGCTGCTTGAAAATTGAAATAACCGGTTTTTCCCGTATTTACATAAAAATCAGATTGAAAGGTAAATACACCGCTGTTGTATAGCGGGCCAAAATCCAAAACTACATCCTGAGGTCCACCAGTAGCAGCCGTTGAGGATAAATAGATGGAATTTGCACCACTACTTGCTTGATTATTGGTGATTGTGACATCTTCTGCTGCACCCTCTGCACCAGACCAAGTTGACCAAGATGTACTTTGCGGCCCTAAAAAGGAACCTACAGCATAGGATTCAAAATTATCTGAAAATAATTGACCAAAAGAGGTTCCTGTTAACAGAAGTGCGGAAGCTAAAATAATTCTATTCTTCATGGGTTTAATAATTTAATTAAATGATTGCTTAATGGTAATAGAACCATCTAGATACAAACATAATTAATTTTTAATAAAGGCAATATATATTGAGTAATAAAAGGCGTGTAGAAATTTAGATAACAGCCTTTTAATTGAAACTTTCAACGGTAATTACTGTAATTCTTAATGTAATTCCTAGATTTGCATTGTTAAACAACTAAAATAATGATTCAATTATCGGATAGAATTAATTCAATGGAGGAGTCGGCAACTATTGCCATGTCCAGAAAAAGTAGAGAATTAAAGGCTTCTGGAAAAGATATTATTTCTTTGTCGCTTGGAGAACCGGATTTTTTTACACCTCAATTTATAAAGGATGCTGCGTTAGAGGCGATGAATAAAAACTTCACGATGTACACTCCTGTGGCTGGTTATGATGATTTACGAGAAAGTATAGCATTTAAGTTTAAGCGTGATAATGGCTTAGAATACTCTAAGGATCAAATAGTTGTATCTACAGGCGCTAAACAATCAATTGCGAATGTTGTTTTAAGTATTATAAATCCGGGCGATGAGGTGATCATTCCCGCACCTTATTGGGTTTCATATTTGGAAATTGTCAAAATAGCCGAAGGAAATTCTGTTGTTATTCCCGCTACTATTGATTCTGATTTTAAAATTACAGCAGCTCAATTAAAGAAAGCCATTACACCAAAAACGAGGATGATGATATTCTCAACCCCTTGTAATCCAACTGGTTCTGTATATAGTAAGCAAGAATTATTTGAACTTGCTCAAGTTTTAAAAGAACATCCTCAACTTGTTGTTATTAGTGATGAAATTTATGAACACATTAATTTTTCTGGACATCACGAAAGCTTAGCCCAATTTCCAGAGGTGTATAACCAAGTTGTAACTGTTAATGGTCTTTCTAAAGCATGGGCCATGACCGGTTGGCGCTTAGGATATATCGGTGCTTCAAAGGAAATTGCGTCTGCATGCGATAAAATGCAAGGTCAATTCACTTCTGCCACTTGTTCAATTACTCAAAGGGCTGCAATTGCTGCAATGCACGCCGATCCTGCCGTATTAAATGATATGATTACAGCTTTTCATCAAAGAAGGGATTTGGTGTTGGAGAAATTAAATGAAATGGAAGGTGTACAAGTGAATATTCCTGAAGGTGCTTTTTATGTGTTTCCTGATATTTCTTATTTTTTTGGTAAATCTTACAATGGTAAGGTTATCAAAGACTCAAATGATTTGTGTTTATACTTACTCGATGAAGCATTAGTTGCTCTAGTATTGGGTGATGCTTTTGGTGATCCAAATTGTATACGGATTTCCTATGCAGCGGCTGAAGAAACTTTACTTGAAGTGATGCGTAGAATTAAAGTAGCCTTAGCAAAATTGAGCTAATCTTTCCATGGAAATAGAACAACTTTTTCAATCGTTTAAAAACAAGAAAATACTTGTCGTTGGTGATGTTATGCTTGATCGATACATGATCGGGAGTGTAAGCCGAATTTCTCCTGAAGCACCTGTTCCTATTGTTGAACTTCTTCAGGAAGAGGATCGATTAGGTGGTGCAGCAAATGTCGCTTTGAATATTGTTGCATTAGGCGCTGATGTAATTTTAGGGTCTGTTATTGGAAATGATAAGTACGGTCATCAAATCAAAAGTTTATGTCAAACAGCCGAAATTGATGCAAAAGCAATTTATGCTACGTCAAGTCGGTCAACAACGGTTAAAACTCGGATTTTAGGGAATAATCAACAATTATTGCGGATAGATTCTGAGATGAAGGATTATTTAACTTCTGAAGATGAAATCGCTTTTTTAAACCAAATTTACAGCATTGTTTCTACAGGAATTGATGCGATTATTTTTGAAGATTACAATAAAGGATTACTCACCGAAAAAGTGATCGCACAAATTATTCAGTGGGCAAAGGAATTTAATATTATTACTACCGTTGATCCTAAAAAAAATCATTTTTTCTCCTACCGAGGAGTCACTCTTTTTAAACCTAATTTGAAGGAACTAAAAGAAGGTTTAGGAATGCAGTTTGATTTTGCAACCCAAAAAAGTGAATTCGAAAAAGCGATCGGTGTATTACATCAGAAAATCAATAATCAATTTACTTTTGTTACTCTTTCTGAACATGGTGTTGCAATATCAGATCATTTAAAAATTGATTATTTTGGAGCTCATCTGCGCACAATTTCAGACGTGAGTGGAGCAGGAGATACTGTTATAGCTGTTGCAACGCTTTGCCTAACGGTTGGATGTTCGATGCAGGAAGTAGCTCAGATTTCTAATTTGGCCGGTGGACTTGTATGTGAAAAATCAGGCGTGGTGAGTATTCATCCTGCGGAATTAAAATCGGAAATGTTAAAACTATTCAATTCTTAACTTGTTAAAGTTATATTATGTCAGAGAAAATTGTAAAACCATACGGTGACGATAGAACCTCAAAAAAACAAGAGGTTGCAACGATGTTCAACAACATTTCGGCAAAATATGATTTCCTGAATCATTTCCTATCCTTAGGGATCGATAAATTATGGCGCAGAAGAGCAATTAAAGAACTAAAGTCGCTCAAGCCTAAGCGCATGCTTGATATTGCTACAGGTACGGGAGACTTTGCGCTGGAAGCATTGAAAATAAATCCGCACAATATTATCGGAGTTGATATCTCTGAAGGAATGTTGAAAGTTGGAATGGAGAAAATGAAAAGCAAGGAGGTGGATCATATCATATCGCTTCGTCTAGGTGATTCAGAAAATTTGCCATTTGAAAATGAAGCATTCGATGCCATTACCGTAGGTTTCGGAGTTCGTAATTTTGAAAATCTAGAAAAAGGATTGTCGGAAATGTTACGCGTATTGAAACCTGGAGGAAAAGCAGTTGTTTTAGAATTTTCAAAACCGAAATCTTTTCCGATTAAACAGCTTTTTAGCTTTTATTCCAATTACTTTATACCGTTTTTTGGTAAACTTTTTTCCAAAGATCAACGTGCATATTCCTATTTACCTGAATCCGTGCAAGTTTTTCCAGAAGGACAAGCATTTCGAGATATTTTAATTCAAGTGGGATTTGAAAATGTAGCGTCATTTACCGTTTCAGGTGGAATTGCAACCATATATTCGGGTACCAAATAGCTAAATGTAATTTTCAGTAACTTATTTCGTTCTGTAGGTGTGAGAAATTTCTTAATACTTTTATTGCTTTCTATACCCTTTGACTTTTTGAGTCAGCCATACAAGACATGGAATTACAAGAAATTTGATGATCGTTTATTTCATTTTGGCTTCATGCTAGGGGTAAACCAAGCTGATTTTTCTGCCTTACCTGTCCTAAATGCATACGAGAAATTTGGTGTAAAATCACTCACTACTAAAGCCCAACCAGGCGGACAAGTTGGCATATTAACCACCATGAAAATTTGGAAGCCTACGTTTAGGCTGCGTTTCATGCCCTCACTTTCCTTTCAAGAAAAGGTATTGTTGTATACTTTCGAAAACCCAGACACCTCTAAAACATTCGATATAGTGGAGGAGGAACGCGTCAACTCCACGAGTTTGGATTTTCCCTTGATGTTTCAATATCGTACATTGAGGTATAACAATTTCGCTGCTTATTTCTTGGGAGGGGCGCAATATAGTCTTGATTTACAATCTCAAGAAAAAGCAGCACAAAATTTCATTGATCCGTATGTTAAAATACGTAAACATGACTTTCAATATCAAGTTGGGGGAGGGGTAGAGTTCTTTTTGCCTTATTTTAAGTTAGCGTTTGAGCTGAAATATTCACATGGTTTTCGAAATACATTTATTCAAGATAATACCCCAGTCTCCAAACCAATTCATAGTTTGTATAATAAGCTTTGGTTTCTTTCCGTAATATTTGAAGGCTGATGGAAAAGGAAATTCAATTTAAAATGCTCCCTGAACAAGCGAAAAATGAGGGGTTTATTAAAAATACATTAGCTGAACTGTCAGGATTTGATAGTGCTAAATTGAATTTTCATTGGAAAAAAAGAAGTTTGGATGCACGGAAAAAAGAAATCCTTGTTTTGGGGACATTTATCGTCTCTGATGAGGTGATTGTCTCTCAGGATTCAGTAAACTTCACAAAGAGTAACGTGGCTTCGAAAAAACAGCTTGCAATAATTGGTGCAGGCCCCGCTGGTTTATTTGCCGCATTGCGGGCCATCGAACTTGGATTGAAACCTATTGTTTTTGAACGAGGAAAAGATGTTCGTTCAAGACGCAGGGATTTGGCGAAGCTTAATAAAGAAATGATTGTCAATCCAGAGTCCAATTATTGTTTTGGCGAAGGAGGAGCAGGAACGTATTCCGATGGAAAATTATATACGCGTTCTAAAAAAAGAGGTGACGTAAAGAAAGTCTTGGATTGGTTTGTGCATTTTGGCGCTTCTTCAGATATTTCTATTGATGCTCATCCGCATATTGGGACCAATAAACTTCCTGCCATTATAACGGCTATGCGTGAGGCTATAATTGAAGCTGGAGGGGAAGTGCATTTTAACTCAAAACTAACGGATATTTTTATTGAGAATGGAACTATTTCCGGAATTGAGATAAATGAATCAACAAAATTTGATTTCACCCAACTGATTTTAGCAACCGGACATTCGGCACGAGATATTTTTTATTTATTGGATAAAAGAGGAATTGAAATTCACGCCAAACCTTTTGCTATTGGTGTTCGAATTGAACATGAACAGTCATTAATTGATAGCATTCAATACCACGGTCGATTAAATGATGATTATTTGCCACCAGCAGCTTACTCGTTGGTAGAACAAGTTGAAAACAAAGGAGTTTTTTCATTTTGTATGTGTCCTGGTGGTATTGTTGCTCCTTGCGCAACAGAGCAGGAGGAAGTCGTAACGAATGGATGGTCGCCTTCTAAACGAAATAATCCATACGCCAATTCTGGAATTGTTGTAAGCGTTGATCCTGACGATATTTCCATAAATTCTGAGGATCCATTTGTATGTTTGAATTTTCAAAAACAAATAGAAAAAAAAGCATGGGAAATGGCGGGAAAAACACAACAAGTTCCAGCGCAACGTTTAACCGATTTTATGCAGGGGAAAAAATCAGTAGATTTACCCAAAACATCTTATCAACCGGGTGTTGTAAGTGTGGATTTAACCAAGCTTTTTCCTGATTTCATTACCGTTCGACTCCAAAAAGCATTCAAGGAATTTGGTAAAAAAATGAATGGATTTGTGACTTCAGATGCTGTGTTGATGGCACCTGAGTCTCGGACATCTTCTCCCGTTTCAATTCCTAGAGATAAAGAATCATTTCAACATGTTCAAATTAAAGGATTATATCCTTGCGGTGAAGGAGCCGGATATGCTGGTGGAATTGTCTCTGCGGCTATTGATGGCATGAAATGTGTTGAAAAAATTGCAGAAATTTTACTAATTGAAGTTTAAATTTCGGAAAAACAGAAAAGTAACTTACATTTGTTAACAATAAATTTAAAAAATAATGAAGCTAATCCATTTGTTTTTGGTGTTTGTGATCCTAAGCATGACATCGGTATTTTCTCAAATGAGTATTTCAGGTGGAACGAGTTTGTTGAATCCTTTTGGAGTGAAAAAATCCTTCTATGGATTACACTTAGGGGGTGAATTGCCTCAGAACAATCAAGTAACATTTTTTGGTAGAATGAGTTATTTTTTTCCGCGATTTGAGGAAGATTCATCACAGGCGGTAGCTGTGGGTAAAGATTTTAACATTTCTCCGTATCAAATTCCAGTGAATTACCTCAATAAAACAAATTACGTCATGATTGAGGGGGGAACTCGTTCGTATATTGGAAATGGGTTTGATAATGGATTTTCTGGTTATGGTGGAGGGAAAACAATGTTGATGATCAATAATATTGGTTACCGTGTCGCTAAATACAATGAAACAAATTATACCCTAGACGAAACATCATTAGGGAAAGGAACTATCTTGAGTATCTGTTTGGGATTACAGGGAGGGTTGAAATATACTATGCCAACTTTCGGAACATTTTACATAGACGCATCTTTGGATTATATTCTTTTTGCCTCACCGAGTAACACGAATATTCAAACTTCTTATTTTCCAAATCAACGAATATTATTTGTTACGGCGATTGGATTTAGAAAAGATTTTTACTAAAAATTTCCACCAAGGTACTAGCTCTATATTATCGATGTCATCTATTATTTCGTTGATTGAATGATATCGCTGGTTTTGTGCGTCAATTAATGCATTAATCACTTCGTTTTCAGGTAATTGATTGGGTGGTAGTCTAAATTGATGTTTCACACACATTTTTGAAATCAGTTGAAACAGTTTATCAGTAATATTGCCTGAATTGGTTAAAGGATGAGTAATTTGTAAATTGGTGAAAACTGTTGGATTTGGATGTGTTAAAGGGATTCTCCCTGACAAAAGTTCGTAGAATACTATTCCGAGTGAAAATATGTCACTAGAATGATTAACAATGGATTTTTTCGACAAAATTAATTCAGGAGAAGAGTAACCCAATGCAAATAAAACCTCCTGATTATCCGTTTTTGGAAAGTAAAATGCTAGTCCAAAATCGATCAAAATAAATTCAGTTTTTCCATTTCTTGATGTCGCCAATATATTACTGGGTTTAATGTCATTATGAGCGATTTTGTTTTCCTTTAAATAGTTGAACGCAGGAGCAAGTCCAGCAATTAGAAATTTTATCCGTGCCAATTTCGGAATGTTTTGTTTGTTCCACCAACTGTCTAAAGGTTCACCGACAATGTATTCTTTTAAAAGGTAAATCAATTGTGAGTCTTCCCAGCAATCAATTGTTTTTTGTAAAAAGGGTTCGTTTCCCTGAAATTGAGATTCGAGCCTTAATTTTTCTTGTTGAAGGATCGTGTGCGCTTTCTTTTCGACGCATTTTAAAACATATTTCTCTTGGTCTGATTTTCTTTGAACAAGAAATATCGAACTAAATTTCCGATTTTTTTGTCCTCCTAATTCCTCAATTATGTTGAAATTATTCATGGATTATAATGAAATGAAAACTCTTTAGAATCGAATGATTCTTCAAATAAATGAGGGTAATATTTTCTCATTTCATCATGCATTAATTCAACAGGTACATCCTCGAAAACACCATATTGATGAATATATGTCATGTACTTCTGTTCGTGCAGATATTCTTGAAATAATGAATCGGTTTCTCCGTCCCAACGCAGTACTTCCACTTTATTAAAATTACAAATGCGCGTATCAAAGGCAGGGGTGCATTTACTCCAATTGCCTTCAAGGAACACATCAACAAACCCATGAAATACAATTTCGGGCCGTCGCAAGTAGTGTGTTAATTTTTCAACCCCGATATGATTTTTTACAATGGCAAAACCAAGCCTAGCGGGGATTCCAGCTTTACGAAAACAGGCCGTTAATACTATTGATTTTTCAACGCACCAAGCTCTTTTTTTCAGAATGATAGCGCTTGCTTGTAGTGCTTCATCTCTTAAATTTAGGTGGTATGGATCATATAAAAATGAATCCCGCACATACTCATAGAGTTTAATGGCATTCTCTATTTTATTCTCGGTTGGTTGAAACTTGTTAAAAAAAACTTCAAATTGCGGGTGATTAAAGTTTAGATATTTCGTTTCTTCCAAGTAGTTTTGCATGACACGAAATTACAATTTAGAAGCCCAACATGAAAATTTTCGACCAGCCTTTTGACGAAAACTTTATGCAAAGTCCGGTCCCCTTGTTGGTTAAGCTGAAAAGGGCCATTTTAGGTGCTGAAAATCCTGGAATTTTTGTTCGATATGTATTTTATATCAATTCCATTATAGGTGTTATTTTTTTAGTTTGGCATTTATTGGGGGGAGCATCTGTTTTCTTTCGTTCCCTGATTTTTAATCAGAAACAAATTCAAGTAGACCAATTGATATCTGCTAATTCTCAAAATTTAGGATACACTTTTGATGAACTAATTTGGGCATTAAAAATTCACCATGTCCTTGCTTCTTTCGTGTGGCTTGGAATACTTGTTTCGATGGTGTTGTTCTGGAGAAGAAATCCAAACACCATTATTTTCTTACTTTTTTTGTTTTTGATCTATTTTTTACAAGGGATTTATTTCTTCGGATGGGCATTTATTACGAAAGAATTGACTCCGTTTGATTGGTTCACACTTTCCGTTTTTACAATTCTTGTAGTCATAGAAAAGGCTTTGCCCATTGTGATTGAAAAAGACTAGGTATACTCCTTAAAGATTTTATTCAACCATTTTAGCATAAAGAACATCATCAGTGATGCAAATGTAAGAAATGCAGCATTCACCCAGAAAAAATCAGCTTTATCCGAATAACCATCCCACAAGCTACTTAGGACACCGGATAATTTATTACCAATGGAAGTCGCTAAAAACCAGCCTCCCATCATTAATGCTGTAATTCGAGGTGGACTTAATTTACTTACAAGTGAAAGACCCATAGGACTTAGAAATAGTTCTCCAATGGTAATTACTGCATACGATGAAATAAACCACCAAGAGCTTGCTTTGATTGTACCATTGTCGTTGTATTCAACGGCCCAAACCATTACAAGGCAAGATAAAGCAGAAATTAGCAAACCGATCGCAATTTTAGCGGGTGTTGATGGTTCTTTTCCTTTTCTGCGTAGGAAAGCAAAAAATGCTAATATCAAAGGGGTCAGAGCAATTACCCAAAATGGATTTACTGATTGAAATAAATTGGTGTTAAATAGGTATAAATTTGTTCCTTCTTTTGGAAGGTTTTCTTCTGGCATGTTTTTAAAATACGAAGGAAATGCAAATTCTTTCAGTTTTTTATCCTTCACACGAAATTGATTATCCATGACAACAACACTGTCCTTGGCATACGTAATCGTATCTACTAATTGTAAATTACTCATGGTCGAAACCATTGCAGTAGGGATTTCACGATCTGTATAACGGTCAGCCCATGTATTTAGGGTTGATCCATTTTGTTTAAAAACGGCCCAAAAAGCAATTACAACAGAAAAAATAGCAAGCATAGCAGCCATTGGTTTTTTCTCTTCAGCGGGTGCTCGATAAAGTAGGTTTGCGTAGAAGAAAATCACAGGAATGCACCCAAACAGAAAGGCATCAGTACTATGAGAACCTATAATGGGTTCGGGTAAAAAATAACCGATTACGCCAAAAGCTAATGCTGGAAATAAAACCACGCCAAAGATTTTCAATAATGGCATATCATTGGGTGATTTTGGCTTGATCACGTCAACTTCTTTGATGTGTTTTGTAGCAAACCAAAAAATAGCCAATCCAACAAACATTCCAACACCAGCAGCCATAAATGCAGCTCCCCAACCAAGCATGTTATATAATGCAGCACCAAAGAAATTACAAACGAATGCGCCGATATTTATTCCCATGTAGAAAATATTATATCCTTCGTCTTTTTGATTTTTATATTGTTCGTTGTTGTATAAATTACCTAACAAGGAAGATATGTTCGGTTTGAAAAAACCATTGCCCATGATTACTAGAAACATAGCAATATACAACGTATTCAAATCATGTACAGCCATTAAGCAGTATCCCGCACCCATCATTAATCCACCGATATTAATGGATAGACGATAGCCTAAAACACGGTCTGCCAACAAGCCACCAATGAAAGGAGTAAGGAAGACAAATGCGATAAAGGTTCCATATAAATCGGATGCTTCAGATTCGGTCATGCCAAATCCATCCACAGCATCTTTCAAATACAGCGTAAAGATTCCAATCATTAAATAATACCCGAATCGTTCCCACATTTCAGAAAGAAATAAAAACGGAAGGGCTTTCGGGTGTTTTTTAAAATTGAACATAGAATCTATTAAATCAAATTATTTTACTCCATGCATCATTTTAGACAATCTACTTGTCAATAAAAGCATCAATAGACCAAGTGAAATAACGAAAATAGCAATTGAAACAAAAATTGTCGCAGCTCCAAGTTTTTCAACATACATGGCTATATAGCCACCCATAATATTTGCGACAAAGGAGGAAAGCATCCAAACTCCCATCAACATAGAAGCAAGTTTTAACGGTGCTAATTTTGTAACAACTGACAATCCTACAGGAGATAAACAAAGTTCTCCAATCGTATGGAAGAAATAAGTCATTACAAGCCAAATAAGGGCAGCTTTCTGAGAAATAACCTCTGAAGATCCTGTTCCAGATGTTTTTACGCCAAATGTAGCAAACAACATAAATAAAAACCCTACTCCAAGTAAAATCATACCGAGAGACATTTTTACAGGTGTCGTTAATTTTGCACCGTATTTGGAGTTCCAAAACCAAGCAAAGATTGGACCTAGAAGGACAATAAATAGCGGATTTACAGATTGAAAAATTGCAGTTGGTATTTCCCAACCAAATAAATGTCTGTCAATATACTTGTCGGTATATAAAGTCATGGATGAACCAGCTTGTTCAAACCCTGCCCAGAAGAAAATCACGAAAAAAGTGAGGATAAAAATAACAGTAATGCGCTGTTTTTCTTCGTGTGTTAAAGGTTGTTTAACCGTTGGCTTAGTAGACGTATTATCCGATTGAGAAATTACTTCTGGTTTTTTCTTTGCCCCTGGCTCAACTCCGATTTCTAACAGGTATTTAGCTGAAAGCCAATTAAATAATAATTGACCAATTGCCATTCCAATAGCAGCAGCTAGGAAACCATATTTGTAACCATAACTAATAATTTGTCCATCAGCTCCTTTTGTTGCAAAAATATTGTCCGTTAGTAATGCAATTACAATTGGTGCCAGCAAAGCTCCTAAATTTATCCCCATGTAAAAGATCGAAAAAGCGGAGTCTCTTCTGTCATCATTTGGTCTATAAAGTTGCCCCACCATGGTTGAAATGTTAGGTTTAAACATTCCGTTTCCTAGGATTAATAAAAATAACCCTAATGCTAGTCCTAAGTGCGTATTTATTGAAAATAGAACCAATTGACCAACGAACATGGTTATTCCACCAATTGTAATTGATTTTCGTTGACCTAAGTAATTATCGGCAATCCAACCTCCAATAATAGGCGTTAGGTAAACAAATCCGGTAAAATATCCATAAATCAATGATGCTGTTGCTCCCTCTATATTTAAACCATTTTCCATCCATAATTTAGTCATGTAGAGCATTAAAATCGCCCTCATACCATAATAACTGAATCGTTCCCACATCTCTGTAAAAAACAATAAATACAATCCTTTGGGATGTCCTAAAAACGTTCCTTGGGCCTCAATTCGATCTATTAAGTCGTTACTTTTTGTCATAAAAATTTATTTTTTCAATGCCGAATTTACTAAAAAAAATGAGAGTTTTTATATTATTTTAACAAAGAGTTCATTTTAGGTGAAAATCCCCTTCGTTTTCAACAAATCGTAGATTCGATTGTCATTATACTATGAGACATATTATTTTTAGTGGATTCATTTTATTAATGATGCAAAGCTGTGCGCAGCAAACAACTCATAGCGTTTCAGAATCTGAGCGATTTCCGGATAGTTTGAAGATTGTTAAAACAGATGAAGAGTGGAAAAAAATCTTACCCAAGGAGGTGTATGACGTTACTCGTAAAGAAGGGACGGAATGCGCGTTTACGGACAAGTTTAAAGAAAATAAGGAGACAGGTATTTATTGTTGCTATTGTTGTGGGTTGGAGCTTTTTGAAAGTTCTCACAAGTTTAACTCAGGTACAGGATGGCCGAGTTACTTTCAAGTACATAAGAAGCAAAATGTTAGTATTGAACGCGATACTTCGCTCGGAATGATACGCGATGAGGTTTCCTGTGCACGCTGCGATGCCCATTTGGGACATGTATTTACGGATGGACCGAAGCCAACTGGGTTGAGATTTTGCATCAATTCCGTAGCTTTGGTTTTTAAAAAAGCAGATAAATGATACAAGAAGCAACTTTTGGAGCCGGATGTTTTTGGTGCGTTGAAGCGTGTTTCAAGGATATGGAAGGCGTTATTGATGTTTACCCGGGTTACGCTGGTGGTTTGACGGAAAATCCAAGTTATGAATCAATTTGTTCAGGCACAACAGGTCATGCGGAAGTTGCTCGCGTAATTTATGATGATAGTAAAGTAAGTTTTGATGAATTGCTTGAAGTCTTTTGGTTTGTGCATGATCCTACTCAATTGAATAGACAAGGCAATGACATTGGAACGCAATATCGATCAGTAGTGTTTTACCATTCTGATTTTCAAAAGGAAAGAGTGAAATTCTTCATTCAGAAATTGACAGAAGAGAATGTTTGGGAAAACCCAATTGTTACTGAATGTCTTCCTTTAACCAATTTCTATCGTGCAGAGAATTACCACCATAATTATTTTGAATTAAATCCTCAAAATCCATATTGTCAAGCTGTGGTTCGCCCGAAAGTCGAGAAATTCAAAAAAGTGTTTTCTGAAAAGTTGAAGCTAAGCAATTGAAATTAGTCCTTCGTCAATCATTGAGTGACCGTTCATTCTCAGGAATAGTTGAATTAAAGCTATAACATCCTTTTCACAATAACGACCAATTCGTTCTAAATCCTTGTCCTCGTAATAAACACGTGCTACATCGGCACCTGAAATATCATCCTTTGGAGTTGGAATATTAAACACATGGCAAAGTAAGGCAAGGGAGGTATACGCTTTATAATCCCCGAATTTCCACAATTCCATGGTGTCTAAGTGATTTACTTCCCAGGGTTTTTTACCGGCTAAATTTAAGATAGCTGGAATTTTTATCCCATTAATTAGCATTCTTCGACAAAGGTATGGGAAATCAAATTCTTTGGCGTTGTGGCCGCATAAAATATGGTTGGGACTTGCAAAATGATCTTCCAACATTTTCTTGAATTGATTTAGCAGCGTTTCTTCATCATCGTGAACAAATGACTTCAAGCGCATGGTTCGATCACCTGTTGATGTGTTGCGGATATATCCAACCGAAATGCAAATGATTTTACCGAATTCGGAAAATATACCAGCGCGTTCATTATATATTTCATCGTATTGCTTTACATCTGTTTTTTGAGAGCGTGTTTTTGCTTCAAATAAATGTTTAGTTGTTTCATCAACCTCATCATACAAATAGGTTTGAGGCACGGTTTCAATGTCTAGGAAAAGGATGTTTTCCAAATGGATTTTATCTAACATAAGTAAGTATTTTACTTGAAGTTAGCAATAAAAATTGAAATAGATGTTGATTATTCGTTAAATAATGACCGAAAAAATTGGCTTAATTCTATGAATTAACTTATTTAGAATAATCTTCGTAATCCTCTGTAA
>CAMBBW010000039.1 GCA_945863425.1 Lishizhenia tianjinensis | reverse complement strand
CTGGCTCATTATAATTCGAAATCAGAAGAATTAACAAAATTACAAGCTGATTATTCCAAATCGTTCAGATTACTTGTAGCAGGATTAAGAGAAGCGAAAATGAGCGCTATCCAATATCCAGATGCAAATAGCACATTGCGTTTAACTTATGGAAAAGTGAGTGCCTTACCTGCTAATCCAAAAAATGATGCGAAAGTAAATTATTACACGACTCTTGATGGAACCATTAAAAAATACAAAGCGAAGGATGAAGAGTTTGACTTGCCACAACGATTAATAGACCTACATAAAGCTAAAGATTACGGACAATATGTTGATAAAGCGGGGCATTTACCAGTGAACTTTTTAACTGATAATGACATAACTGGTGGAAATTCAGGGTCACCCGTTTTAAATGGAAAAGGAGAACTAATCGGTTTAGCTTTTGATGGTAATATTGAGGCAATGGCCGGAGATGTGATTTTTGATAAAAATTTGCAAAAAACGATCAATGTAGACATCCGTTACGTCCTATTTATCATAGATAAATTTGCTGGAGCAAAACACATCGTTGACGAAATGACAATTGTCAAATAAGAGAATACAATAGATTGACACAAAATTAAGATTAGAAATCATGAGTGAAATAGCAAAAATTGAATTAGACGGAAAAGTATATGAGTTTCCAGTTGTGGTTGGTACTGAAAATGAAAAAGCCATTGATATTTCCAAATTAAGGGATACAACAGGGTACATTACATTAGATACTGGTTATAAAAATACCGGGGCAACAAAAAGCAGCATTACCTTTTTAGATGGAGAAGAAGGAATTTTACATTACCGAGGTTATTCCATTGAAGAATTGGCTGAAAAGGCTACTTTTTTAGAGGTTGCATACCTACTGTTAAACGGTGAATTACCAACTCAAGCTGAACTAGATTCATTTGGAAGTAGTATTAAAAAACATACACTAGTACATGAAGATATGAAACGATTTTTCGAAGCATATCCAGCAAAGGCCCATCCAATGGGTGTGTTATCTTCGATGATTTGTTCGCTTTCTACTTTTTATCCGGAATCTTTGGATCCACATAGAAGCAAGGAAATGAAAGAATTAACCATGCATCGATTATTAGCAAAAATGCCAACACTTGCTGCTTGGGCTTATAAAAATTCAATTCGTCATCCATTCATGTACCCAAACAATGATTACGATTATTGTTCTAATTTCTTACACATGATGTATGCAATGCCAACGGAAGAATACAAGGTTGATCCGGTTGTTGCAGCAGCATTAAATAAATTATTAATTCTACACGCTGACCACGAACAGAACTGTTCTACATCTACGGTTAGAATCGTTGGTTCTTCTCAAGCTAATTTGTATGCAACAATTTCTGCCGGTATTTCCGCATTGTGGGGTCCTCTCCATGGTGGTGCAAATCAAGAAGTAATTGAAATGCTTGAACAAATCCACAATGATGGAGGTGATGTAGACAAATGGGTTGCCAAAGCAAAAGATAAAGAAGATCCATTCCGATTAATGGGCTTTGGGCACAGAGTTTACAAAAACTTTGATCCACGTGCTAAAATTATTAAAAAAGCATGTGATGATGTCCTTGAAAAAATGGGTATCAATGATCCAATGTTAGCAATTGCAAAACGATTAGAACAAGTTGCATTAGAAGACGAATACTTCAAAGCGAGAAACCTTTATCCAAATGTTGATTTTTATTCCGGCATTATATACAAAGCAATTGGAATTCCTACGGAAATGTTCACTGTTATGTTTGCTATTGGTCGCCTTCCAGGATGGATTTCACAATGGAAAGAAATGACTGAAAACAAAGAGCCAATTGGTAGACCAAGACAAATTTATACTGGTCATACTTCAAGATCATTTGTTGAGATTACAAAAAGATAACTAGCTGACAATTTGTCTCATAAATCCGTTTTGGTCAAATGATTGATAAAACGATTATAAATAAATTAAAAATAAAGAAAATGGCATTAGAAATTACAGATCAAAACTTTGAAGAATTAGTAATGAAATCCGAAAAGCCCGTTTTGGTAGACTTTTGGGCTGAATGGTGTGGCCCTTGCAGAATGATCGGACCAATAGTTGAAGAATTAGCAAATGAATATGCCGATAAAGCAATTGTAGGTAAAGTGAATGTAGATTTAAACCCAGGAGTTTCTGCTAAATTCGGTATTAGAAGTATTCCAACAATCTTATTTATTAAGAATGGGGAAATCGTTGATAAAAATGTGGGTGCTGCTCCAAAAGCGCAATTATCTGCTAAATTAGACGCAATTCTATAGAAGGATTTATAACTTATTTGAAGAGTCATCTTATCGGTGGCTCTTTTTTTTATCTTACTTTTTAGACTTAACTATATATTTTAGCTGTTTAAAAATAATAACAACGATTAATAGTACGGCCAAAGCGCTCAAAATACGATAAAAGAAATCACCCCAAAGCACATAAACTGTTTTGTCTTTATTTCTATTTAAAGTTGTTTTCATTGCATCTACTTTCCACCAAGAGGATTGTTTTATTATTTCTCCTCGTTGATTCACGAACGAACTATATCCAGTATTAGCAGCCCGCGCAACAGATCGTCTTGTTTCAATGGCTCGAATGGACGCAAAACTATTGTGCTGTTTATAACCAGGCGTATCCCTCCACCAACCATCATTCGTTATTATAAACAATAATTCAGCTCCTTTCTGAACTTGTTGACTAATAAATTCGCCATAAATTGATTCATAACATACAATTGGTGCATATAATCCATATTGGCTATTCATCGTTTGGGGTTCAATTTCTTTTCCTAAGGTACCTGATGTCCCTCCATTATTAATAGACAATTCTTCCAAAAAAGGAAACCATTCAGTAAATGGAATTTCTTCAACGCCCAAAACTAATTTGGATTTATGCACTATATCCGTATTATCTTTTTCGATAGACAATGATGAATTGTAAAATTCAATAAAATCAGACGAACCATTGATCTTTTTAGACGCAATTGAATTTTTCTTCTTAAAAAAAGCATAGGTTGAAGCTCCGGTTAGTAGATGTGCGTTAGGATGATCTTTGGCGAAATTCAAAAATGCTGAAACGGATTCATTTTGTCGTAAAAATCCTTCTTCAACGGAAGAACTTATAGCGGTTTCAGGAAAAAGAATAAAGTTCGTCTGGTTACTACTTATTTTACTCGCTAATCCTAGCATTTTATTGATTTGCTCGGAGGGATCTCGAACAAATTTGTCATTGTAGGGATCAATATTGGGCTGAATTACAGCTACCTCTACCGGATTAATTTTTTCCTTGTAAGTAAAAAACCGAACTAAAGAGAAAGTACTTGGAATAAACAAAGCAAGAAAAATCCCTATTAACAATCTTTTGCCATTAGTTTTTGTTTCACCTTTGGATAGTTGAAATTGGTTTAGGAGATAAGAAAAAATTAGATAATTCACACCAAGCAACCATATACTACCTCCCATAACTCCCGTTATTTCATACCATTGAACAACCTGAGGATACAATGAAAAGACATTTCCAAGCGTTAACCAGGGCCAAGATAATTCCCAATGATAATGAGCATGTTCAAATCCAACCCAAAATACGATCAAAAATACCCATCCCAATTTCGTAGATAAATGTTTTCTGGCTAAATGGTAAGCATAAAATGCTAACGCCATGAACAGTGAATTTAAGATAATCGCCATATAAGCTCCTTCTGGTGATGCAAAATAAATCCAAAAAGTGGTTCCTATATTATAGATCAAAAATGACAAATAGGCATGAACAAAAACTTTTCCACTTCTCAACTTCCCTTTTCGAATAGAATTTTCAACCAAGAGTATTGGCACCCAAGCGACAAAACCTAAAAATGCCAATCCACCGGTGAATGGAAAACTTAATATCAAAAGAAGTCCACTAATTATTGAAAGGGAAAATCTATACTTTTTGGAAAAAATCATTGGTATGTAGTTGTAACATTGCTGTTTTGAAAAATGAATGAATCAAGTAAGATTATTCGGAATAAATTTGGTTATATTCCGTTTGGTATCTTTTCAAAATATTCTTTCTTTTTAATTTTAAGGTCGGGGTCAATTCTTCATTTTCAATACTCAATTCTTTAGGTAGCAAAACAAACTTTTTAATTTGTTCCCAATTTCCAAAACCTAGATTGAAATGATCAATTTCTTCTTGAATTCGCGCCTTAACCTCTTTTTGAACAATTAATTCCGCGTTGCTTAAATTCTCAAAAGTTTGAGCATGTCTTTTGGCCCACTCTTTCAAAAATGAATAAGATGGAACAATAAGTGCTGATGGAAATTTCTCTCCCTCACCAATGACAACAATCTGTTCAATGAAACGCGATTCTTTGAATTTATTTTCCATGGCTTGGGGAACAATGTATTTACCGCCGGAAGTTTTAAAAATTTCTTTTTTCCGATCGGTTATTTTTAGGAATTTTCCCTCCACAAATTCTCCAATATCACCCGTATGAAACCAACCTTCAGAATCAATTGCTTCAACAGTTGCGTCTGGTAATTTGTAATACCCCATCATCACGTTAGGTCCTTTTACTAAAATCTCACCATCAGAGGCAATTTGAACATCAACTCCATCAATCAGTGCTCCTACACATCCCATTCTAATTCCTTTTTGAAAGGAATTTACCGATACCACCGGAGATGTTTCTGTTAATCCGTAGCCTTCTAAAATTGGAATCTCCGCTGCCAGAAAAATGCGTGCTAAACGAGGTTGAAGCGCTGCACTACCAGAGGCAATTGCTCGAACATTTCCGCCCAAAGCATCTTTCCATTTAGAAAAGATCAATTTTCTTGCAATTCGTAATTGAAAATTGAAAAACAAGGAATTTTTTCCTGTATTATCAAATCGTTCAGCTAAATCTACAGCCCAGAAAAATAATTTTCTTTTTATGCCGGTTAATTCATCTCCTTTCGCAATGATTTTATCATAAACCTTTTCAATTAATCGAGGAACGGCTGAAAATACATCGGGTTTGACCTCACGAATATTCTCTCCAATTGTTTCCATCGATTCCGCAAAATGAATAGAACATCCCAAATACATATACAAATAATGAAGCATGCGTTCGTAAATGTGACAAACTGGAAGAAAACTAAGCACCTTTGAATGTTGATCGGCAGGAATAGGCTCAATACACGCTTCAACATTTGACAAAATATTTTTATGGGATAACATTACGCCTTTTGGGTTACCTGTTGTGCCCGAAGTATAAATAATTGTAGCTAAATCATCGTGCTTTATACCATCCATTCTTGCTCTAACGAGCGACTCATCTATATTTTCGGCTTTTAATTCAATTTCAGACCAATTTGGAATGCCGTTAATTTTATCAAAAGTAAACAAATGCTCAAGTGATGGTATCTCAGTACGGATAGATTGTATTTTATCAAATAATTCTAGGTTTCCAACACAGCAAATTTTAGCTCCACAATCCTTGAAAATGTATTTATAATCATTCACTGAAATGTTGGGATATAAGGGAACTACAATTGCCCCCACTTGTTGAATTGCGATATCAAAAACATTCCATTCCACCCGATTGGAAGAAGCCATAGCGACCATATCTCCGGGTTCTACCCCTAACGCGATTAATCCGCGAGAAATCAACATTGCTTGATCCAAAAATGATTTTGTATGAACACCTTCCCAATTACCATTGGTTTTGGTAACAAACATATTCTCATTTGGGAAGTTTTCTAACTGATAATGAGGAACATCAAATAACCGTTGAGCTTGAAACATATTCTATATTTTGATTATTAATTTAATTTTAAAAATTCTTAAAGTGCTTGATTTTTTATTTCATCGACAATTTCGGGATTCAAAAGTGTTGAAATATCTCCAAAACTAGAAAAATCACCTTCAGCAATTTTACGTAAAATTCGTCGCATAATTTTTCCTGAACGGGTTTTTGGAAGTCCAGCTGTGAATTGAATTTTGTCCAATTTTGCGATTGGTCCAATTTGATCAGAAACATATTGGTTAATTTCCTTTTTTAATTGATTTTCATCAAAATCACCAATTCCATCTTTTAAGGTGACAAAACCATACAACGCATTTCCTTTTATATCATGAGGAAATCCAACAATTGCAGATTCAGCGACGAACTGGTGTTCATTTATCGCATCCTCTATCGGAGCGGTGCCTAAATTATGTCCGGAAACAATAATCACATCGTCTACTCTACCCGTAATTCTGTAATATCCATCTTCATCCCTCCATGCTCCATCTCCTGTAAAATAATATCCCGGAAAGGCTGTGAAATACGTATCCTTATAACGCTGATGATCTCCCCAAATAGTTCGAGCGATAGATGGCCAAGGGAATTTTATGCAGAGACTACCGTCAGTTTCATTTTTATCAATTGTTTCTTTATCCGCATTCATTAACACGGGCTGAATTCCAGGTAACGGTAAAGTAGCATAGGTTGGTTTCAATTTTGTTATTCCTGGTAAAGGAGAAATTAAAATCCCGCCCGTTTCGGTTTGCCACCACGTATCAACAATTGGACAAGTTGACTTCCCTATATTTTCAAAATACCACTGCCACGCCTCATCATTTATGGGTTCACCAACACTTCCAATTATTTTCAGAGAAGAGAGATTATGTTTTTCTACCCATGACAATGGTTCTTTTGCCAATGATCGTATTGCGGTTGGGGCTGTATAAAATTGGGTGACTTTATATTTTTCAATAACCGACCAGAACCGACCAAAATCAGGATAAGATGGTATTCCTTCGAATAGAACGGTTGTGGCTCCATTCAATAAAGGACCATATAAAATATAGGAGTGACCTGTAATCCAACCAATGTCCGCTGTGCACCAAAAAACATCTGATGGTTGGTATTGAAAAACATTCTGAAAAGTGTATCCAACATACACCATGTACCCACCAGTAGAATGCATCATGCCTTTGGGTTTACCTGTTGAGCCTGATGTATACAGAATAAATAGAGGATCCTCGGACTGCATTGATTCAGCAGGACATTCTGATAAAACAGTTAATAATTCATTTTTCAACCAAAAATCCCTTTCTTCGGTAATATTGATTTGTTCTTTTGTTCGTTCCACTACCAAAACGGTCTCAACAGTTGGACAATGAATTAATGCTTCATCAACAATCGCTTTCAAGTCGATGGTTTTATTTCCGCGATAACCCCCATCTGATGTTATCACCATTTTACAGGAACAATCATCAATACGCGATGCAAGTGCTCCGGCTGAAAACCCAGCAAAAACGACAGAATGAATTGCTCCAATTCTAGCGCAAGCCAATAAACTAATCGCCAATTCAGGAATCATTGGCAGGTAAATACAAACCCGATCTCCTTTCCGAACTCCTTTTTTCAACAGTACATTTGCTAATTCAGCCACACGTTTTGCAAGTTCTCCATAAGTAATCTCTTGGTGCGGCTCGGAAGGATCATTAGGTTCAAAAACGATAGCCGTTTTATCTGCTAATGCAGGTAAATGTCGGTCTAAACAATTAAAAGTAATATTTGTCTCCCCACCATTAAACCAAGAAAACTCGGCGTCCTCCATTGAAAATCTGGAAACTTCTGTGTAGGGTTTAAACCAAGTATAATGCTGGGCAATTTCATCCCAAAAAAGTGTTGGGTTTTCGACTGAACAGTTGTATGATTCTTTATATTGATCGAATGAATTTATAATAAAGGTTGACATAACGTTTGATTTACGTCCGAAGTTAGTGAATTATTTTTCGATTTTTATACATTTTACAGATAGAGATTAATTATTGAGATTATACCATGCAATTATTTTATTCTTTACATTTGAAGTAATAAAATTATATCTATGAAAAAAATTATTTTTAGTCTAGCAATTGTATTTTCAACAGCAACCATTTTAGTTTCCTGCGGAGGCAAAAAAGAAGAATCATCTGCAAATGCTACAATGGACGAAGGCTCTATGGAAGAGACAGCAACTGAATCAGAAAAAATGGGTGACGATTCATCCCAAAATGAGGAATCCACTATGGATAAGGTGAAAGATAAAGCTTCTGAAATCAAAGAAAAGGTTGGGAAGAAAATCGAAGAAGGTAAAGAAGTTGCGAAACCAGTTATTGAAAAAGTAAAAGGGAAAATCAAAGAAAAATTAGATAAAAACTAATTTATACACATTTATTTAAAGCTGTTCGAAAGAGCAGCTTTTTTTATTTATTATATTTATTTTTCAATCACCCCCTCTTTTTTATACCATTATTCTATTTTTTAACAATAATTCAGCAACTACCCCCTATTAAATTTCTATTTTTGTACAAAATTTTTAAAAATGGCTACAAAAAGATTGCGTGCGTACCAAGATGTGTTGAATAGAGAACCGAAACACATCGAATATGATGGTAAATTATCTGAATTATTTGGCAAAAATGTTTTTCATGCTGAAGTAATGCGTGAGTAT
Organism: Lishizhenia tianjinensis; assembly: GCA_945863425.1. Taxonomy (GTDB): domain Bacteria; phylum Bacteroidota; class Bacteroidia; order Flavobacteriales_D; family Crocinitomicaceae; genus UBA952. The sequence continues at coordinate 8,293 of CAMBBW010000039.1, read as the reverse complement.
TTGCCGTCGGAGACCTATAAGTCGATGATGGAATCCATAAACAACGGCAAAAGATTAGATCGTAAAAATGCGGATCAAGTAGCCTCATCCATGAAAGAGTGGTCTATATCTAAAGGCGCTACTCATTATACACATTGGTTTCAACCACTTACAGGAGCTACGGCAGAGAAACATGATGCTTTCTTTAAACCAATTGGTCCGGGTAAAGCGATAGAACGATTTGATGGTGATATGTTGGTTCAGCAAGAGCCGGATGCATCTTCATTTCCAAATGGAGGTATAAGAAATACATTTGAAGCACGAGGTTATACCGCATGGGACCCATCTTCTCCGGCATTTGTAATTGGAAAAACCCTTTGTATTCCAACCATTTTTATTTCTTATACTGGTGAGTCATTAGATTATAAAATGCCCTTGTTAAAAGCTCTTCATGCCGTTGATACAGCAGCTGTTGAAGTTTGTCAATATTTTGATAAAAATGTCACAAAAGTTAATACCACATTAGGATGGGAACAAGAATATTTTTTAATTGATCAAGCATTATTCAATGCACGACCCGACTTAATAATGACAGGAAGAGCTCTTTTTGGCCATGCTCCAGCAAAAGGTCAGCAATTGGAGGATCATTATTTTGGCTCAATCCCTGAAAGAGTTACTGCTTACATGCGTGAATTTGAAATGGAATCTTTGCTTTTAGGCATTCCTGTTACGACTCGTCACAACGAAGTGGCCCCTAATCAGTTTGAATGCGCTCCAATTTTTGAAGAGTGTAATTTAGCCAATGATCACAATTTACTTTTAATGGATTTAATGGAGAAAATTGCGCGTAAACATGATTTTAGAGTATTGCTTCACGAAAAACCTTTCGCAGGAGTTAATGGATCTGGAAAACACAACAATTGGTCGTTGAGCACAAATACCGGAGTTAATTTGTTAGCCCCAGGTAAAAATCCAAAAACTAACCTACAATTCCTTACGTTTTTTGTGAATACAATTAAGGCAATTCATGACAATGCTGATTTACTTCGTGCATGTATCGCTTCTGCAGGAAATGATCATCGCTTAGGCGCGAACGAAGCTCCCCCTGCCATAATTTCTGCGTTCATCGGAACTCAATTATCTGGTTTATTAGATGACATTGAGAAAAATGTGAAGGCTGGTAAAATGACACCACAGGATAAAACTGAGTTAAAATTAAACATTGGTAAAATTCCGCAAATATTACTTGACAATACAGATAGAAATAGAACATCTCCTTTTGCATTTACAGGAAATAAATTTGAATTTCGGGCAGTAGGTTCATCTGCTAACTGCGGATCGGCAATGATTGTATTAAATACCATCATGGCTAAACAATTGAAAGAATTTAAAAAATTAGTTGATGCTCGCATTGATAAAGGAGAGGCTAAAGACGAGGCAATTCTCAAAGAATTACAAGGTATAATTAAGCACTCAAAAAAAATACGTTTTGAAGGCAATGGATATGGAGATGAATGGGTGAAGGAAGCTGAAAAAAGAGGCTTAGCAAATTTAAAAGATACACCGAGAGCATTGAAAGTTTGGCACGATAAAAAAGTAGCCAAATTATTTGACGAAATGGGTGTTCTTTCTCCACGCGAATTGGATGCACGACGAGAAATTGAATTTGAAAACTACATATTAAAAATTCAAATTGAGTCGAGACTTATGGGAGATATCACCCAAAATTATCTTATTCCGGCAACTGTCGAGTATCAAAACAAATTGATTCTAAATGTGCAAGGATTAATAAATATTCTAGGTGAAAAAGACGGAAAAGAAGCATCGAAAGCTCAAATGTCATTAATACAACGTATTTCAGAACATATGAATGCAATGAAATCAGCCTCTGACAATATGCTTGTTCAACGTAAATTAGCAAATAAAATTGAAGAAGCGGAAGAAAAAGCCATTGCATATTGTGACCATGTAAAATCAACTTTTGAAGAAATTCGATACCACGCTGACAAATTAGAATTATTGGTGGACGATGAATTATGGCCATTGCCTAAATTCAGAGAAATGTTATTTACTCGATAATTATCTTAAGATACATGTAGAATCGCGCAATAAAAGGAATTTGTTGCGCGATTTTTATTTAAATCATATTCCATACTTTTACCTCTTAATTGCACCATGAAAAAATCAACCAAAGGAAGTCCTTTTACACGATATCAAATAGCGGTTGTTTCACTTCTTGCGTTAACACAATTTTCAGTCGTTTTAGATTTTATGGTCATGTCTCCCCTAGGCGATATCTTGATGAAATCCATGAAAATGACACCGAGTCAATTTGGAATTGTTGTATCAAGCTACGCACTTTCTGCTGGATTTTCCGGCTTTTTAACCGCTAGTTTTGCTGATAAATTTGACCGAAAAAAACTTTTGCTTTTCTTCTATACAGGATTCATTATTGGCACCTTACTTTGTGGAATTTCAGATTCTTATGAATTTTTAGTGTTTTCGCGCATAATAACTGGGATTTTCGGCGGGGTAATTAGTTCAATTTCATTAGCTATTGTTGCGGATGTGTTTGATTTCAACCAGCGAGGACGAGTGATGGGATTTATTCAAATGGGATTTGGAATTAGTCAGATTTTAGGAATTCCTATTAGTTTATTTTTGGCCAATCAGTGGGACTGGCAAGCTCCATTTTATTTGATTGTAGGCTTATCCATGGCTATTTTTGGTGCCGTTTATTTCATTTTAAAACCCGTTACAGCACATCTCTCGTTGCAACGTGCAAATCCTTTGAGGCACATGTGGAATACGATCAAAAACAAACAATACCGCATCGGGTTCATTGCAACCGCTTTTATGTCCCTCGGTGGATATTTAATGATGCCATGGGGCTCCGCTTTTGCCGTTAATAATGTTGGAATCTCTGCGGATGAGCTACCACTCATGTTTATGATTGTTGGTTTAATCACTTTTGCTGCTATGCCACTCATCGGATTTATTAGTGACCGTATTAATAAATTCACCATTTTCACAGGTGCATCGGTTCTAATGGTGTTTTCCGTACTCATATATTCTCAACTTCAGCAAACCTCTCTTTTCATTTTGATTGTTGTAAATGGATTTATGATGATGGGTATAATGGCACGAATGATTCCTTCTCAAGCATTGACGGCATCATTACCTGAGATGCAAGACCGCGGAGCATTCATGAGTATTAATTCTTCTTTACAACAAATGGCTGGTGGAATTGCTGCGATGGTGGGCGGAATGATTGTTCTCCAAAAATCAGAAACAAGCCCACTAGAACGTTTTGATTTACTCGGATATCTTGTAATTGTAATAATTTTAATCAATATATTCTTGACTCATCGTGTCTACAAATACATAAAGTCTCGAGAACATTTATAGTTTTAATAAGTAATTCAAACTTCTTTTTTGTAGCTTTGATTTGTGAAATCAATTTATAAGTATTTATTAAACACGCTGCCTCGGCCATTATTAATTCGGCTTAGTTATATTTTCAAGTTTTTCGCTCCCTATTTGTACCGTGGAAATAAGGTTACTTGTCCCGTTTGCGAAAAATCCTTTTCTTCTTTTTTATCCTACGGTTCTTCCGTGGCTCATCGAGAAAATGTGCTATGTCCTTATGATTTAACATTGGAACGCCATCGGTTGATGTGGCTTTATTTAAAAAATGAAAGTGATTTCTTTACAGCTAACAAGTTAAAAGTTCTACACATCGCGCCAGAGCAGTGTTTTTACAGTAAATTCAAAGCCCAAAAAAACCTTGACTACCTAACAGGAGATCTTGAATCACCGCTTGCTGATCTTCATTTCGATCTTCATCATATTCCACTAGAGGACAATCAATTTGATGTCGTTTTTTGCAATCATGTTATGGAGCACGTGGATGACCCAATTCAATGCATGACTGAATTATTTCGTGTAATGAAAATTGGAGGCTGGGCAATTATGCAAGTTCCTCAAGATTTTTCAAGAGAAACAACCTATGAAGATGCAAGCATTACAAGCCCAGAAGACCGCGAAAAACACTTTTGGCAAAAAGATCATGTTCGACTCTTCGGGAAAGATTACCCTCAATGGCTTGAGAAATCAGGGTTTTCAGTAGACGTTTTCGAATTAACTAATCATTATGACCAAGAAACAATTGATAAATTTAGATTGATGCAAGGAGAACTTTTATACATTGCACGAAAAAAGTAATCAACAATTTAATTTCCGCGTTCATTGTATTTATTTGTAATAAAGAATTTTAGCAATAAAACCCAAAATTAATTTCGCATGAAGTCAATAATAGCTCAACTCATCCTATTAGTAATAAGTACTTCCACTATTTATGCACAGAAGAATATTTTTTTAGAAATCGCTCCGGTTTTTCAGAACGCAAATCTGCAAATGAATGTTAATTACACCGGATGGGATGGAAAAACATTCAAACTAGACCATTTTGATTACTACTTATCCGGAATTCAAATAACCCATGATGGTGGAATGATTACGGTAATTGATTCCGTTTTTATAGTTGAGCCTCAAAATCATACTTTATTAGTTGGAAACTACCCCATAAATCAAATAGAAAAACTTAATTTCATGGTTGGTGTTCCCAAACCGTTAAATACACAAAATGGAGCGACCGCAATTGACATTTCACTTTATCCTGAAATTCACCCGTTAAGTTTTCAAACTCCATCTATGTATTGGGGATGGCAAGCAGGATATATGCACATGATTATTGGAGGATATGCAGACGGGAATGGTGACGGGAATTTAGAAGCCTATTTTGAATTACATAATTTAGGGAATAATAATCAGCAACTTGTTGAGATTCTAAATATTGTTCAAACCAATTCAGCCAATGACCAAATTGATGTATATTTAACTTGTCATGTCGACCGATGGATTAATAATATTCCATTGAGCACCGTTGGAATCTTGCACGATCAGGTTGGAATAAATGCTACAATACTTGACAATGTAGTAACGGAAACTGTATTTTCTCAATTATCAACAGCTCAATTATCGTCAAATAAAACAAATAAAACGGCTTATTTTGTGAATCATTCAGATGAAATAGAGTTTATTTGGCAATCCATTAGTAATTTAGATAAAATACTAGTCATTGACATGAATGGAAAAATTGTAACATCGATTAACACACAAGAATCGAGTGGTAGTTTTATGACAAGTTCTATTCCTTCAGCAGTTTATACGGTTAGTATGCTAGACAATCTAGAAAATGTTATAGGACAGTATCGTGTAATCCATTAAAGCAATATGACATCAGCCATTAAATTTTTACTTTTTATTGGTGTTTGTTTATTGTTTTTTCTGAAATGTTCAGTTATAAAACCATTTTCGGTAGAAATTAGTCAAATTCCAACACCTTCAGAAAATCCAATTACTGCCGAAAAAATAGCCTTCGGTAGAAAATTATTCTTTGACAAGCGATTATCACTCAATGAAACTGTTTCTTGCGCAACTTGTCACGTACCTAAATATGCTTTTACGGATCGTAAAAAAACAAGTGAAGGCATATTAGGTAGAACTACCACCCGCAATTCACCATCCATTTTGAATTCCGCTTTTTTAAAAACGGTAATGTTTGATGCACATTTACCAAGCCTTGAAATGCAAGTTATTGTTCCCATTCAAGAACATACAGAAATGGGTCACAACATGAAAGATTTAATCCAAAAATTGAGAAACATTCCCGATTACCAAGCTGAGGCTAAAAAAATATTTAACCGCGATTTTGATGCTTACGTCTTAACTCGTGCTATTTCGGCCTTTGAAAGATCTTTACTGTCGCTCAATTCTAGATACGATCAATTCATGAGGGGTAATAATTCAGTTCTAACCACTACCGAAAAAGCAGGCATGAAATTATTCACCGAGAAACTGTATTGTATTCAGTGCCATCCCCCACCCTATTTCACCACATTTGAAGCACAAAACAATGGGTTATACAAAGAATTTGGTGAGGATAAAGGTAGATTTAGAATTCATCTAGATTCAGCAGACATCGGAAAATTTAAAATTCCTTCACTTCGAAACATAGAGTTAACCTTTCCTTATATGCATGACGGTACCCTGACGACAATCGATGAGATCATAGACCATTATAGAAAAGGAGGACAAGGAAATCCATTGCAATCCAAACTAATTCAACCCTTTGAGATAAGTACCCAAGAACAAAAGCAACTGAAAGCTTTTCTTTATGCTTTAACAGATTCTAGTTATATGACCGAAATGAATTTTCGCAAGCGCAAGTAACAACCCAAAGAATCAACTAAGTAAAGGGTGGAGGAAAAAGAAATAGTAAGTGAATTAAAGCGAGGAAACATTCAAGTTTTCAATTATGTTGTTGATTTATACTCTGCTATGGTTTATACTGTTTGCTTTAATTTAGTTGGTAATAAGGAGGAGGCAGAAGATATCACACAAGAGGTATTTATTTCAATTTGGTTATCCATTGAATTTTTTAAAGGTGAGAGTCAGTTGAAAACGTGGATTTATCGTATTGCAATGAACAAATCAAACGAGTTAATCCGCCGAAAAAATCGTAAGAAACGATCCGGTAAAATGATACCAATTGATACTGAATCTCTGCCGCTAAAATCCACAGAACAAACACCTTTGGAAGAATTAGAATATAAGGAATTAGAGTTATCGTTTAAAAAAAACTTGATTAAATTACCAGAAAATCAACAAATTGCCTTTATGCTTAATCGATTTGAAGGGTTAAATTATAAAGAAATTGCCACTGAAATGAAAACATCACATTCAGCGGTTGAATCATTATTGTTTCGAGCGAAAAAAAAACTAATTGAATTAATGCAAAAACATTCTTATTAAAACAAGATTTCGAAAAAAATAAACACTAATAACACATGATAGAAAAAGATACTATTTTGAATCATTTCCTGGAAAGTCAGTCGTTCAAAAAAGAAAATCCATCAAATGAACTCGTTATCAAGCTCAAAGAAATCCCCTTGAAATATGAGCGAAATTTAGGTTCAACTATGAATTGGATTTTATTGCTTGCTGTAGCTTGTTTTATTGGATTTATGGTAGTTAATTTGAGCCATTTGAATCAAACCAATGAAGAAAAAAACCCTTTTGAGACGCATCTAACCAACTATAATTATTATAGCATATGAGACCAAATTTACTTTTTAAAATCATCATTATATTACTATTAATTAGTAATGGTTTTACGTTGTTTTTATTAATAAAACCCGGAAAACCCCATCATCCCCCATTTCTGTCAGAGAAACTTGGATTATCGGGAGATCAATTGAAAGAAGCTAAGAAAATGGAGCTATCCCATTTCGATCAAATGAAACCACTTGACCTTAAAATCGAGAAATTACATGAAGATTTATTCTTATCGATCACATCAAATGACAAATGGAAAGAAGACTCATTGAAGTCTTTGATAAGTTCTTTCATTATTAAAAAAGACGAACTCCTATTAGCTCATTTCAAAAAAATATATGCACTTTGTAATTCATCGCAGCAACAACTTTTTACTACAGAACTAAAAGAGCATTTTTCAAGACGAAAACACCCACCCAGAAAATGAAACTGCTATTTTTAGCTGCCTTTATCGTTGTATCGTTTTATACCTTTTCTCAAATTACCTGTAGTTTTGAAATCAATAATTCTACATTAAAAACTGGCGAGAAAGTTCAATTTAAGTATGATACTTCTTGGATACAAATTGATGAACTTAAATTTTACATCCAGTATTCTCCTTTTTTCTCAGATGAGAATGTCAATGGTGGTAGTGTCATTCATTTAATTGATGTGAATGATTCGCTCACTTATCAACTTCCTTTTACGGAAGATGGCGCACATTCGAACTCAATGTTTCAATTTTCCATTGGAATTGATAGTGTTTCCACGATTCAAACCCAATTTTCTGGCGCACTTGACCCCAGCTTAGGAATGTACTGGGCGTGGAATACTGGCTATATTCATTTTAAAATGGAAGGTAAATCTAATTTGAGTAAGGAGCGTAATAATGAATTCCAACTTCATATTGGAGGATATAGTTTAAAAAACAATACTCAGAGATGGTTGGAAACAAAACTTAAAATAGTGAATGGAAAACCAGAATTAGTTTTTGATTTAACTAAATTTGCAGTTGAAACGCTAAATTTTCAGAAATCACCAATGATAATGATTCCTGGGATTGAGGCAATACAAATCGCGAATGGTTTTCATAAATTAGTTCATCCATGAAAGTTGGAAGTATTTTTCTCAGTTTGTTTTTGATTTTAGTTCTCTT
>CAMBBW010000038.1 GCA_945863425.1 Lishizhenia tianjinensis | reverse complement strand
ATAAATCTACCTTTCTAAAAGAAAAAATGATCGCTATTCGTAAGCAAGGTGAAGAAACAGTAGAATCCTCTGTTACATTTGGAGATTATAAAGACGTTGGTGGATTTTTGTTTCCTCATACAACTTCCATTGGAATGGGCCCTTTTACGTTTAGTGGAAAAGTAACTTCTATCATTTTGAATAAAAAACCAGATTTAAGTTCCTTTAAATAATCCAATTAAATTAATAGTATAAGGTCGAGAGTTTCTCGACCTTTTTTTTTGAAAAATAGAATTATATTTGTTTGAATATCATTGTATGTTAAAATATCACTTTTGTTGGTTCTTGTTGTGCTTTTTTTCTATAGTTAACGGTCAAACATTTTATAGTTCCGTCAATCAAACAATACCCGATGATAATACAACCGTTGGTTTCGATTTATCCGTTTCGGGTTTACCAACTACCATAAACCAGAATTTTGGTGTAGCCACTGTTTGTTTGAATATGACACATACCTATTGTTCTGATATGGAAGTGAAATTAAAAGCACCAGACGGGACGCAAACGTTACTTTTTTCAGGAATTGGAGGCGGTGATGATAACTTTACAAATACTTGTGTGGAAGGAACTGGGTCAGCAATAGCCGCAGGAGTTGCTCCCTTCACCGGATCATTTCAAAGCATGTCTGTATTAGGCAATGTCAACAATGGTCAAAATCCCAATGGAACATGGCAATTACTTTGTCGCGATATGTATGGTGCTGATATTGGTTTTTTAATTGATTGGCAAATCACATTCAATAATACACCTGCACAGCCTTTTTTATTCGTTTCAAGTAATATTCCAATAGTAAAACTAACGACATTAAATTCTCCAATTAATGACAATGTAAAAGTTCCTGTTTTATTGCAAATAATTGATAATGGACAAGGCAACATGAACTTTGCGAATGGAACGAATTACGCGTATGAAGGACAAATACTAACTGAATGGCAAGGTTTTACTGGGCCTTCCTACCCCAAAAAAAACTATGATTTTGATTTAATCAATAATTCAGGAGTTAAAATAGATACAGTTTTAATGGGACTACCATCTGAAAATGATTTTGTTTTTAAAGCAGAATACCTTGATCATAGCTTATTAAAAAACACAATAACGTATGAATTTGCCAGACGAATGAACCAATATGCCCCAAGAACAAAACCTTGTGAAATTATTTTAGATGGCGAATACATTGGTTATTATACCTTAACAGAAACAATTAAGCGCGATCAAAACCGAGTGGATATTGCAAATTTATCACTTAATGATACTGCCGGAATCGATTTAACAGGTGGATATATAATTGAGATGAATATTAACGGGGACCCAGGCGCTTGGTATTCTAATTTTGACCCTATCAATGTTGCGACAGCTGGCTCCCCTGTTGAATTTAAACATGTAGATCCTAAAGCGTCTGAAATTTTACCTGTGCAAGCAAATTATATCCATGCATTTGTTGATTCCTTTGAGACGGCTTTAAATGCCTCAACATTTACAGATCCAATTTTAGGATACAGAAATTTTATTGATGTTTCAACTTTTATTGATTTCTTGATTGTGAATGAATTTTCAGTAAATTATGATAGTTATGGTCGAAGCACATTCATGTACAAAGAAAAAAATACAGATGGAGGAAAACTGAAAATTGGACCTCCTTGGGATTACGATCGAGCTCTAGATTATGGCAACATGAGTACAGCAGCCGGATGGGTTTGGGAAATTTGTCATCCGTATTGGCCATTTCCATTTTGGTGGTCTAAAATGTATTCCGATTCCAGGTATCAAAAAGAACTGGCATGTCGATGGAAAACTCTAAGACAAGATGAACTTAAAACGGAGAATTTTATCTTCTTCATTGATAGTATGGCAACTCTTTTGCAAGGGCCTGCAGAAAGAAATTTTACCATTTGGAATGACCTAGGAGGGCAAACGTACTCAACTCAAATTAATTCACTAAAAACATTTCTAACTACGCGATTAGATTGGATCGATAATGAACTTGCACCCTTCAGTAATTATGAAATTAATTTAATACTACCAGATGATACTTCTTCCTGCGTCAGTCTAAACTATGATGCGTCAATAACAAACAGTACGTCTCTTTCCTATAATTGGCAACCTGGACCAGATTCTTCCGATATATTTATCGCCAACTCTGGAACCTATAACTTGCAAGTCACCGACGAATTTGGTTGTCAGAAAAGGGATTCTATGAGTGTTCAAATATACCAGCCTTCAGATACCGTTATTGTTACGAATGCACTTACTAGTTTTCAATTAAATGGTATAATTTATTCCGAGAGTGGGATTTATCAGCAATTTCTTCAGAACACCTTTGGGTGTGATAGCCTTATTACCATTAAACTTAAAATTGTTACTAATGAAAATTCTCTTTTAATTTCACCAAATCCAACAACTGAAAATGTCTTGGTTTCGCTTCCAACTGATTTTGTCGGTAAAAAATTAGAAATTTATGACCTTACGGGAAGAATCATTATTTCTATTGTGATTAAATCTGAAAATGAAACTATTTCAATATCTCAATTTGCGGAAGGAACCTATTTTTTGAGGATTGAGGATTTGCCAAAAATTGCGGCAATCATCAAAATTTAAACTTGAATAAAAGAATTTAGGAATGGAAATTAGTTTTACGTGGTTCAAGTTTCCCTGCTTTTTTCCGTGATAAAATGAAAAAACATGAAAAATAAAATCTTTTGCTTTTTTAATTACTTCCTTTTTTCATCCGTTCTTTTTTCCCAACAATCGGAAAAATCCTATAAAACGGAATATGCATTTGTATTAGTTATTGACGGTCCCAGATATAGTGAAACTTATGGAGATTCAACGTGCAAATTGAGCCCTATTTTATGTGACTCATTGCGGTATGAAGGCGCTTTTTTTGAAAACTTCATGAATAATGGACCTACATATACGGTACCTGGTCATGCAGCTATTGTAACAGGAAATTATCAACGGATTTCAAATTCTGGTACTGTTCTACCTCGAAACCCGTCGATTTTTCAATATTTTTTAGATGCAAAAAAGTCAAGTAAAAACGACGCTTTTGTGGTTGCAAGTAAAGGAAAACTGGATGTGTTGGTCAATACCACCAATAAGAGTTGGCATAACAAATTTCTAGCATCTACCTATTGCGGACCAAATGGAAGTGGAATTGGATATGGAAGTGATAAAGGTACTTTTGAGAAAGTAACTCAACTTGTTTCAAGTCCAGAACCGCCACATTTACTATTAATCAATTTATTAGCAGTAGATGTCTATGGACACGCCAGCAACTGGAAAAAATACCAAGAATCTATTACAGTTTGTGATGCTTATGCTTCAAACTTATGGGAAATGATTCAATCTAATCCAACATTAAAAGACAAAACCACGTTATTTATAACAAACGATCATGGGCGACATTTAGACGGTGTAAAATCAGGATTTATTAGTCATGGTGATAAATGCGATGGATGTAAACACATTTCATTGTTGGTCTTAGGTCCTGATACACCGAAAGGAGTGACTGTAAAAAAAGAAAGAGAATTAATTGATATTTCTAAATCCATTTCTCAACTTTTAAACTTCACTATGCCAACATGTAAAGGAACTTTTTTACAAGAGGCTTTCAAGTCCAATTAGAACATTTTCTCAAGGAGCGAATCATCCACAAAATTTGGAATTGTAACATGTAAGAGTGGTTCAACTTCCATGGCTCGTTTAATTGCAAAAACAGCATTTTCGTTGCGCGCCCAATTTCTTCTAGCAACGCCATTATTTACATCCCAATGCAACATCATTTTTAAGTTGCGTTCGGCATCAGCACCGCCATCCAACAACATCCCAAATCCACCATTTATCACTTCTCCCCAACCTACTCCACCACCATTGTGAATAGAAACCCATGTCGCTCCTCGAAAGCTATCACCTATAACATTTTGAATTGCCATATCCGCAGTGAAACGAGAACCATCGTAAATATTTGATGTTTCTCTGTATGGAGAATCGGTTCCTGAAACATCGTGATGATCTCGTCCCAAAATAACGGGGCCAATTTCACCTTTAGCAATTGCGCTGTTAAAAGCTTCAGCAATCTTCATACGCCCTTCTGCATCGGCATATAAAATCCGTGCTTGAGAACCTACTACTAATTTATTTTCTTGAGCTCCTTTGATCCATTGAACATTATCAGCCATTTGTTGCTGAATTTCGGATGGACTATTCGTCATCATTTCTTCCAGGACCTGACACGCAATTTCATCGGTACGTTGAAGATCTTCTTTCTTTCCAGATGCACAAACCCATCTAAACGGACCAAAGCCAAAATCAAAGCACATCGGGCCTAAAATATCTTGAACATAGGAAGGATACTTAAAATCTATTCCATTTTCAGCCATAACATCTGCACCTGCCCTCGATGCTTCTAATAAAAAAGCATTTCCATAATCAAAAAAATAGGTGCCTTTTGACTTGTGTTTATTTATCGCAGCAGCATGTCTTCTTAAACTTTCTTGGACAAAACCTTTAAATTTTTCAGGTTCATTGGCCATCATTTCATTCGACTCTTCCAAGCTTAGTCCAATTGGATAATAACCTCCTGCCCAAGGATTGTGCAATGAGGTTTGATCAGAACCCAAATCAATATAAATATCTTCTTGATCAAATTTCTCCCAAACATCAACAATATTCCCCAAATAGGCAATTGAAACAGTTTCCTTTCTCTCTTTTGCCAAACGAACGCGCGTAGTTAAATCAGTTAAATCAGTTATAAGTTCATCTACCCATCCCTGAGAATGTCTTGTGTTTGCAGCTTTTGGATTTACTTCCGCGGTCACAGAAATTACACCTGCAATATTTCCCGCTTTTGGCTGAGCACCAGACATCCCACCTAATCCCGCAGTAACAAATAATTTTCCTTTTATATCATCTCTATTTTTTGCAATTCGACGAATTGCGTTTAATACAGTTATGGTTGTACCGTGAACAATTCCTTGCGGACCAATATACATATAAGATCCTGCTGTCATTTGACCATATTGGGTAACACCAAGCGCATTAAACTTTTCCCAATCATCTGGTTTGGAGTAATTTGGGATCATCATACCATTGGTAACTACTACCCTTGGGGCATTTTTATGAGACGGGAATAATCCCATGGGATGACCGGAATACATCACCAACGTTTGTTCGTCTGTCATTTCCGATAAATATTTCATTGTCAAGCGATATTGAATCCAATTTTGAAATACGGCTCCATTTCCTCCATACGTTATTAATTCATGTGGGTGCTGAGCAACCGCGTAATCCAGGTTATTTTGAATCATTAACATGATCGCTTTTGCTTGTAAGGATTTCCCAGGATACTCATCAATTGGACGAGCATACATCTTATAATCCGGACGGTATCGATACATATAAATACGACCAAAATCAGACAATTCCTGCAAGAAATCTGGTGCTAAAATGGCGTGTTGTTCGGATGGAAAATAACGCAATGCATTCCGTAACGCTAATTTTTTCTCATCGTTAGTCAATATATCTTTTCGCTTTGGCGCATGATTGATTTGAGAATTATCTATTCCTCTCACTGGGATTTCTTTTGGAATTCCTTGAATTATTTCTTCTTTAAATTGGTCCAATGTCATGTTAAATCTTTTTACAAAAGTAGGATTATTGTTTTCTCAAAACAGTATTAATCACAAAGAGTTCATTAGTAAATTATATAATTCCTCAACACCAGAGATTGCATTTGCTTGAATCCGAATAAAGTCGGAAGGAATTTGAAAAGAATCAACATGTGGATCTATGATATATTTTTGACTTTCTGACTTACAAAAATGAACTAAATTAGCTGCGGGATAAACCTGTAAGGATGTACCGATTACCACAAAGTAATCTGCCTTTTCAATGAGTTCAATTGCTTTATCAAAATTAGGGACAGATTCACCAAACCAAACTACATGCGGACGTAATCGAAAACCTTCACTACACAAATCACTTTCTGTTAATTTCCATCCTGAAATCGGATAATATTTACTTTCTGGATTTGGACCCGAGGATTTAGCCAATCGAATATTTCCGTGCAAATGTAAAACGTCTCTTGAACCTGCACGTTCGTGCAAATCATCGATATTTTGAGTAATTACATGAACAGTAAATGTGTTTTGCAGTTCAGCAATGAGATTATGCGCAGCATTAGGATTTGTTTCGATTATCTGTTTGCGACGCTGATTATAAAACTCAGTTACAAGAGTAGGGTTTAACTTCCATGCCTGAGGTGTAGCAATCTCTTCAATTGAATATTGTTCCCATAAACCACCTGAATCTCGAAAAGTACTTATTCCGCTTTCCGCACTCATTCCGGCACCAGAAAAAAACACAATGTTTTTTCGCATATTTAAAACTTTATGTTAAATTTACGCAAACTAAATTTTTTAATATGAAAAAACTTATACTTAGCGCAGCGATTCTTGCTGGATTTGGGTCGTTTCAAGCTCAAACTCCTGTAGGAACAGTTGTAAACAATTTCACATTGACTGATATCAATGGAACTTCTCACGATTTATTTTCCTACCTAGATGCAGGAAAAATGGTGGTTATTGATGTTTCTGCAACGTGGTGTGGACCATGTTGGAACTACCACAACACAGGTGCGTTAAATGACTTCTATTTGGCACATGGTCCAGCGGGAGCAAATGATGCAATGGTTTTCTTTGTTGAAGGTGACCCATCAACAAATTCAGCTGATTTGAACGGAACTGGCGCAAATACTCAAGGAAATTGGGTTGCAGGTGAAGCTATGCCTATAATTGATTTGGCTACAGCGGCATCATTTGAAAACTCAGGATTGGATATAGCATACTTTCCTGTAATGTATGTAATTTGTCCGAACAGAATAGTTCTTCAATCTGGAGTTGCTGGTTCGCTTGGTACTTTAGCTAACTTAAATAGTTATGTTGGAGATTGTCCTGCTCCTGCTTCTCAAGCAGTTGATGTATCTGCATTATCTTACAAAGGTGAGTTAATTCATTGTGAAGGTTCGTACACTCCAAAAGTGCAAATTCAAAATTACGGTACTTCTCCTTTAACTTCTGCAACAATAACTATTACGCAAGGTGGTAACACAGTTTCTACTGGAACATACTCAGGAAGCTTAGCCACTTATGGAGTAGCTACAGTTAATTGTACTGCAATCGCAAACTTTACTGGTGGAGCACTTTCTGTTGCTGTTACTACTACAGGTGATGCTTCTGCAACTAATAATAACCTAGCTGTAACCGTTGCCGGTGCTGCTAATGCTGTATCTCAAATGGTATATGTTAATATTACTACAGACAGATATGGTTCTGAAACAACTTGGAAATTGAAAAACAGTGCTGGAACAGTTGTTTCTCAAGGAGGTCCTTGGACTGATTTAACTGCAAATGGCGTAACAGTTCAAACACCTGTTGCTGCAACATTAAACCCTTCACAATGTTATACATTTGAAATCTATGATTCATTTGGAGACGGAATTTGCTGTTCGTATGGTAATGGAGCTTATTCTGTAACTGATGCGAACGGAACAGTTTTAGTTTCTGGAGGAGAATTTATAGATTTAGACAAAGGAGTATTCAAAACGGGTGTTGCTTCTATTGATGAATTAAATACAATCGCATTGAATGTATATCCTAATCCTGCAACTGATGCAGTTAACGTTTCTTTTGAAGCTGCTAACACGGATTATTCAATTTCTTTGATGGACTTACAAGGTCGTGTTATTACTTCTCAAGAATTAACAAATGCAACTGGAACTCAATTGATCACTTTAACAACTTCAACTGTTGCTAAAGGAAGCTATATTGTTTCTATCAAATCAAATGGAATGGTTACTACTGCTAATGTAGTTATCAAATAATTGATAAACCTTTTTTAAGAACGCCTTCGGAAACGGAGGCGTTTTTTTTATGTGAAAATTTTTCGAAATGTTAAATTTATCCTTGTTGAATTAACCTTTTTATCTTTCGGTAATTGATGCTTCCAAAAGCGTTGACTGCCCTGCAACATACATAACAAACTACCATGTTCTAAGTTGAGTTTTATCCGCTTTTTTGAATGGGTGTGTTGCATTTCAAAAACTCTTTCAGCTCCCAAACTTAAGGAGGCAATTATAGGATCTGGCCCAAGCTCCTTCTCATTATCGGAATGCCATCCGTTGCTGTCTTGACCATCACGATACAGATTAACTAGGATTGCATTAAAATCAAATTGTGATGCGTTTTCAACGCGCGATTTTAACTCATTTAATTCTTTAGTTATAAGCTGAGTATTCAACTGTTGTCCTGAATAAGAATAGGATAAATTTCCGTCAGCAAAAAACGCTTCCAACCGTGGCTTCTTAAAGGTTTTTCCGAAAAGGGTGATTTCGCCTGATTGAAATGAAATAGTAGAGTTGAGATTTTCGAACCAGAAATCTGCTTCGTTAGCATTCAAGAAATGAGGAAAATAAAGTAAAACAGTATCTTCTAATTCGATTTTTTGGAACTCATCGGGGAAAAGACTATTTTCCACGTAGCTTCAGCGCTTTCAATGTGTTAATCATTAACGAGGCAATTGTCATGGGACCGACTCCACCAGGAACCGGAGTAATAAAAGAACACTTTTCAGAAACCTCATCAAATTTAACATCACCTCGTAGCTTCCATCCACGAACTCGCGTTACATCGGAAACCCTAGTTGTTCCAACATCAATAACAACCGCGCCATCTTTCACCATCTCTCCTGTTATAAATTCGGGTTTGCCTACGGCGGAAATTAAGATATCAGCTTTTTTACAAATCTCCTTTAAGTTGTTTGTTTTTGAGTGAGCCAATGTAACCGTGCAATTTCCTGGATCCGAATTTCTACCCAATAAAATACTTAATGGAGTTCCAACAATATTACTTCTGCCAACAACCACACAGTTTTTACCTTCTGTATCAATATTATTTCGTTTGAGTAATTCCAAAATCCCAGCAGGAGTAGCGGGTAAAAAACCGGGTAAATTAAGTACCATTTTCCCTAAGTTCACAGGGTGAAAACCATCCACATCCTTTGCTGGATCTATTGCTAAAGTAACTTTTAATTCATCAATATGTTGAGGTAAAGGTAATTGAACGATAAAACCATCAATACTTTTATCTTCATTTAGCGTTTTAATTTTATTCATCAATACTTCCTCAGATACAGACTCATCGTATTGTATCAAGGTACTTTCAAAACCAATTTGGTTGCATGCTTTTACTTTTGCATTAACATATGTCATGGAACCACCATCATTTCCAACTAAAATAGCCGCCAAATGGGGTATTTTCTTTCCTTCTTTTTTCCTAAGTTTTACGGCTTCTGCTAATTCTTTGCGAATCGCATCTGCCGTCGCTTTACCATCAAGTAATTGCATATTAATTTTGTCTGCCAAATTCTGAAATAATTAATTCTGCCAATTCTTCGCCAATACGATCTTGTGCTTCGATAGTGGCAGCACCAATATGAGGAGTTACCGCAATTTTTGAATGACTCAATAGATCTTTTCGAGGGGTTGGTTCATTTTCAAAAACATCAAGTGCTGCATATGAAACAACACCTGTTTCCAAAGCCTCAATTAATTCTGATTCATTTACAACTCCACCCCTAGCCGCATTTACAATACGCACTCCCTTTTTCATTAATTGAAACTCATTTGCCCCCAATACAGCACTGCCATCAGCTTGTTTTGGAACATGAATAGAAATATAATCCATTTTCGATAATTCAGACGCTAAATCGCTAGTTGGTGTGATAGAAACATTCACTTTTTGTGATGTCCCTATAGGAACTTGTACTTCTACCGTATTGGTAAATTGATCTATGGCAATTACGTTCATTCCAGTCCCTAAAGCATAAGATGCCAAGCTTTGTCCAATCCGTCCAAAACCAATTATCCCTAATGTTTTTCCACGAAGTTCTACTCCTTTCCCATATTTTTGCTTCAATTCAGAAAAATCACTTGTCTCCAAATTTTTGTATGAATCATTTAAAAAACGAGATGTTGCAAAAAGATGTCCCATGACCAATTCAGCAACAGATTGAGAGGATGATGCAGGGGTATTTATTACTTTCAACCCTTTTTCTCGAGCATAAGCGACATCGATATTATCCATTCCAACTCCTCCGCGACCGATCAATTTTAATGAAGGACATTGATCAATTAATTCTTTTCGAGCCGTTGTTGCACTTCGAACTAATAAAACAGGAATTTGTTCAGCCTGAATATAAGAAGCCAGTTCCTCTTGATTTACTTTATTGGTGATTACCGTAAATCCGGCATTCTCTAATAGATTTTTACCCAAATTAGAAATACCATCGTTCGCTAAAATTTTCATATCTAAATTTTTTATCCTTTGCGGGAAAACTCACTCATTACATCCACTAATACCTGAACGCTTTCAATTGGCAACGCGTTATACATGGATGCTCGATAACCCCCTACGGAGCGATGACCAGGCAATCCTACAATTCCTGCATCTTTCCACAAAGCGTCAAATTCTGCTGAGCGCGATTCGTCATTCAAAAGAAAAGTTACATTCATATTTGATCGGTCTTCGCTTTGAACTGCACCTCTAAACGCATCATTAGAATCAATTTCGTTGTACAACAAATTTGCCTTAGCATTATTCTTAGATTCCATTGCTTTTACTCCACCCGTTGATAATAGATCACGTAAGTTTAACATTGCCACATAAATAGCAAACACTGGAGGTGTATTCAGCATGGATTCTTTTTCCACTTGTTGCTTTAAATCAAGGTATGTTGGCATGAATGGAGAAGTTGACTTACCCAACACCTCATCTTTTACGATATATAATGTCGCTCCTGCTGGACCTAAATTCTTTTGAGCTCCCGCATAAATCAAATCAAAATCAGCGACATTAATTTCTTTTGAAAATATATCTGAAGACATATCGCAAATCAAGGGCAAGTCCGTTTTAGGGAACTCCTTGAATTGTGTTCCGTAAATAGTATTATTTGAGGTAAAATGAATGTAATCAACATCCGTTGGTACTTGATAGTTTTTTGGGATGTAAGTAAAACCTTTATCTTCAGATGACGCAAATACATTGACGTCCACACCCACTTTTTTCGCTTCCTTTATTGCACCAGTAGCCCAAGTACCCGTATTGATATACCCAGCTTTTTTAGTTCCACGCATCATATTTAGCGCTGCAATAGTAAAACCAAGTGTTGCTCCTCCTTGTAAAAAGGCAATTGAATAGCCGGAAGGTACATTTAGTGCTTTTTTCACCAAATCAATGGCTTCATCCATTACGGCAACAAAATCTTTGTGTCTGTGAGAAACTTCCAAAATAGAAAGTCCATTAAAATCAAGAACAGCTGATGCAGCTTGCTCGAAAACACCATGAGGTAAAATACATGGTCCAGCGCCAAAATTATGTTTCATATTTTCATTTTAATATCGATTAAACAATTTTGCAAATCAAGGATTCAAACAGTAATATATATGTATAAAAAACGCTAAAACATTCAAAAAAAAAGCCCGAAAATCGGGCCTTAAATTATTCTTTTGTTTTTTTAGTAGTTGTCTTTTTGGTTGCCGCCGATGTGGCAGCTTTTTTTTCAGCTTTTACAGCCACTGGTTTTGTTACTTTTACCGGCTTTTCCTTTTTAGCAATAACTACAACTTTTTCTTCATTTCTCTTTCTAGAAATACCATAGGAACCCATTGCACGTTTCCCTTTTGCTGTTTTTTTATCTCCTCTACCCATTTAATTTTCAATTTATGATACAAAGTTAATATTCTTTTTCTTTCGATTGTCGTTCTTGTGAAATCTATTTTAATTTAGTTAAATGTCCTTCAAAAACACATTTATCATTTAATTTTTCTTTTTTGGAAGAAGTTCTTTCTGCAATGGCAACTTTACCTTCACTAAAAAACATGGAAATTTCAACTTCAACTTTATTTATTGTGTCTCTTGACATAAAATTTAGTTCCGTCTCACTGTAAAATTCTTCTTTGAATGCTGTTCCTGCATACCGTCTAACACACCCTTTACTTATTTGAAAAACAAAATCGATTTTTGAAGAATCCTTTTCAGCAAGTTTTATACTTGCCGAAAAACCACTTTTATTCCCATAATTCCCGATAATATCACTTAGCTTTAATTTACAAACCGGAGTTACCGTGTCTTGAACGGGAGCTTTCGTCTTAATCGATTTTTTAGAGCTAACCTTGGTTGCGTCATCCTTTCCTGCGCAAGATTGAAATAGCACGAATAAGGATAGTATCAATATTGATATAATTGTTTTCATTTTTCACGTTTTATTGTCCGCAAAATTACAACATTTTCTCTAAATATCTTCTTTTAATCTCATTTTCAATTAGTTCGCTACTTTTAATGTGATTGCGGCACCAAGATAGTTGTGTTTTTAATTGTTCCTCATCAGTTAATTTCCAATTGACCATAGATTTCTCAAGACGATTTCTCATTTCATTAAGAATAATAGCAACTGAAACGGAAACATTTAAACTTTCTGCAAATCCATACATTGGTATACGCACTAAATAATCAGCTTGTTCAATAGCGGCTTGAGTTACACCCTTTTTCTCTGCTCCAAAAACAAATGCCAATGGCTCTTCAATTGGAAGATTAAAAATATCATACTCAATCGCATGAGGACTTGTGGCAACAATTTTATAACCACGATTTTTCATTCGTTGAAAAATTTCTTCGGAAGATAATCCTTCCGAATAGTGATGTTCAAGTGTCACCCATTGATTGGAACCGCGTGCAATTCCTTCATGTACTTGATAGGTATTTCTAGATTCGATTAAATGCAAGGTCTGAATTCCAAAAGAATCACATGACCGAACAATAGCTGAAGCATTATGTTCTTGGTAAATATCTTCCGAAATCACCGTGATATGATTTGTTCGCTGATCAATAATTTGTCCAAACAACTTTATTCTATCTGGGGTGAGTATTTCAAAAAACTCTCTTAATAGATATTCATCTAGAATTTGTTGATTATTTGTCATAGCGTTTCGAGAAAATTGAAATTTTATTCAACCCAAAGAAATAATTTAATAGGATAATGGATAATAGAATTGCTCCTGCTCCAACTAATATGCCTGTCCAAAAATAATTAGGAGGTGATTGAGCTAATACATTTGAATTTTGAATAGCAAAAGAGTCAGCCAAACGTTCATTTTCTTCTTGATTTTTCAAAAGAATTTCTTGTTTTTTTTCGTTCAAGTCGAGAAATAATCGATAATATTCAATTTCCTTATCCTTATTTTTTACTTCTTTCTGAATTTCAACTAAAAATTCCAAAAAATCAACTTGATCTGAGGTAAACCCATCTGATTCAGCTTTTTTCAACCCTTGTTTAAATAGTTGTTCAGCCACTAAAAAATCATTTTGCATATATGCCAGAGAACCTAGATTGTAATAGGATTCAATAATTCCTTTTCGATGATTGATTTCTTTTCGCAATTCTAATGCCTTTTGAAAATAATCTAGGGCTTGTTTAAACTCACCCAAAGCGGCAAAATAAGAGCCTAAGTTGTTCATTGCTTGAGCCTTAAAAAATAAATTATCCGTTTTCCCCAAGCAAGTAATACTTTTATCTAAAAACTCTTTTGCCAAGGGTAAATTTTTTCGTTCCAAAGCCAAATCACTCAAAAATCCATAAGCATTTGATACCGATTCATTTTTTTTTCTTTTAATTGCCTCATTTAGGTAATGACGTGCTATTCCTCTCGCTTTATCTTTTAAATTAAGTCTATCATATGCTTTCGCTAAATTCAACTCAGCCATGAAAAAATGAGTAGGATTATTGGATTCTTTGCCTACTTTTAATGATGATTCGAAGTATGATTTAGCACTTGCGAAATCCCCTTCCATGTAAAATGCTATCCCAAGTTCGTTCAATTCTTCCGTTTCACTTTCTTTATCTCCCATTTTTTGATGATAAAATAGTGCTTCTTTTAATTGAATTTTACCGCGTTGGATTTCCCCAGACCGAACCCAATAACATCCTAAAATGCGTTTCGAAAAAAAAGTCAAATCTAGGAAAGAATTTTGCGGGTCAAATTCCTGAATTTCTAATGCAAGTACCTTAAGTGAATCGACATCAGTTCTCAGGTAATTTTGCCATAATAAATGACTTATTTGTAATTTCTGAAAGGGATTATTCGTTTTTTTAAACTCAGTAAAATTTTGACTTTGCGCAAAGAAACAAGCCAAAGTTGAAAGAATCAATAATATACGGTTCAATCGCATTGCATAAAGATAATAAAATCAATAAAAAAAACTATTTGTGGGTTGATGTGTTTATTTTTGTAAGGTGAGTAAAGATAAATTTATTGAAATAAAAGGGGCTAGAGTACACAATTTAAAAAATATTGATATCCTAATTCCACATCGTAAAATCACTGTAATTACTGGTCTTTCTGGATCAGGAAAATCGTCACTTGCCTTTGATACACTATATGCTGAAGGACAAAGACGCTACATCGAAAGTCTGTCTTCTTATGCAAGACAGTTTTTGGGAAAATTAGACAAGCCAGAAACGGATTATATCAAAGGAATTGCACCAGCGGTTGCGATACAACAAAAAGTGATTACCAGTAATCCAAGGTCAACTGTTGGGACAAGCACTGAGATTTATGATTATCTAAAATTACTTTTCGCTCGGATTGGAAAAACATATTCTCCTATTTCAGGAAACGAAGTAGTGAAACACTCAATTTCAGATGTTGTAGATTTTTTGAGGACATTGGAAACAGAAGAGCGCGCAGTAATAATATGCCCAGTATCAAATTGGAGGAAATTCGGTGCAATTAAACAATTAGAAGTTCTATTACAACAAGGATTTCAACGTATTCTGTATGCCAATAAATTAGTTGAAATAAACGATTTTATCGAAACGAATCCTGTAGATTTAGACTCTGTTTTTTTGGTAATTGACCGAATTCGCATTCAATTTGAGGAAGATGGAAATGAAGCTCGTTATGCAGACTCGATACAAATTGCATATGCAGAAGGAGCCGGAGATTGCGGTATATTTAGACTTTTAGATGAAACTACAATTTGGTTCAATAATCGATTTGAACTTGATTCGATCGAATTTCAAGAGCCTAATGAACATTTTTTCACATTCAACAATCCCTTTGGGGCGTGTAAATCTTGTGAGGGATTTGGTCAAGTTCTTGGAATTGATCCAGATTTGGTGATACCTAATACTAATTTAAGTATTTATGAAGGAGCAATTGCACCCTGGAAAGGAGATGTAATGGGTGAATACCTCAATGAATTAATTTTCAATGCCAAAAAATTCGATTTCCCCATTCATAGACCGATTGTCCAACTAACACCTGAACAATATGACTTATTGTGGAAAGGGAACACACACTTCATCGGGCTCAATGAATTTTTCAAGTTTGTTGAAAGTCAGACATATAAAATACAATACCGAGTTATGCTATCCAGATATCGAGGTAAGACAGACTGTCCTGATTGCCTTGGGACCCGACTTCGAAAAGATGCAAACTATGTAAAAATCAACGGTAAATCAATTACCGAAATTGTATTCATGCCATTAACGGATTGTCTACATTTTTTTAGTTCTATCGAGTTATCTACACATGACACATCGGTTTCCAAGCGAATTTTACCTGAAATTAGTAGTAGATTAAGAGTGCTAATTGATGTTGGCTTAGGTTACTTGACGTTGAATAGAAAATCAAATACATTGTCTGGTGGTGAATCTCAACGGATAAATTTAGCCACATCTTTGGGTAGTAGCCTAGTCGGAGCAATTTATGTATTGGATGAGCCCTCCATTGGACTGCATCCAAGAGATACGGAAAAATTAATTTCAGTCCTTAGGAAACTTCGTGATGTTGGAAATACAGTCATCATTGTAGAACATGAAGAGGAGATAATGAAGGCTGCTGATCAGCTTATTGACATTGGTCCAATGGCAGGTAAGTTTGGTGGTGAAGTAGTTTTTCAAGGTGTTTTTACTGATTTATCGTCAGCAAATAATAGTCTGACGGCTGATTATTTAACAGAAAAAATAGTTATCCCGATTCCGATTAAACGAAGGAAATCAACTAATAAAATAACTATAAAAGGAGCACAACAGCATGATTTAAAGAATTTTGATTTAGAAATTCCACTTCACAATTTAGTTTGTATTACCGGTGTTTCAGGCAGTGGGAAATCTACGTTAATCCGGCAAATAGTTTATCCCGCGATAAAAAGGGAACTTGGACTTTCCGGGGAATCATTGGGTAAATTCACAGGTATATCAGGTGATTTAAAATTGATTAAGCACATTGAATTCGTTGACCAAAATCCAATTGGTAAATCGTCGAGGAGTAATCCGATAACTTATGTAAAAGCATTTGATGATATCCGTGAATTATTTTCTCGGCAACCGTTAGCAAAAATGCGTGGATGCAAGCCTGGATTTTTCAGTTTCAATGTGGAAGGAGGTAGATGTGAAATGTGTGAGGGTGAAGGATCTATTACGGTTAGTATGCAATTTATGGCAGATGTTCATTTACCCTGTGAAACCTGTGATGGCAAAAGATTCAAATCTGAAACATTAGAAATTCAATATAGGAATACGTCTATTTCAGACATTTTGGAAATGAGTATTGAAGAAGCATTGGCGTTTTTTAAAGATGGTTCAGATAAATTAGAAGCTAAAATTGTAGAGAAAATTCAGCCGCTTGTGGATGTTGGGCTCGGATATTTAACGGTTGGTCAATCATCAAGCACGATGAGTGGAGGTGAAGCACAACGCATCAAACTGGCTTCATTTTTAAGTAAAGGAAAAGATCAACCCTCTACCCTATTCATTTTTGATGAACCAACAACTGGATTACATTTTCATGATATTGCAAAGTTATTAATCGCATTCAATGCATTAATCGACAAAGGACATAGTATCATTGTCATTGAGCATAATATGGAAGTAATCAAATGTGCTGATCGTATTATCGATTTAGGACCGGAAGGAGGTAAGAATGGAGGATACATTTTATTTAACGGAACACCAGAAGAATTCGTTAAAATGGAAGGGAATTCAACAGCAAAATACTTACGCGAAAAATTGCATTAATTAAAAAAGGTAGT
>CAMBBW010000037.1 GCA_945863425.1 Lishizhenia tianjinensis | reverse complement strand
TGCGGGTTGTCAGCCCAAAATAAAATCGTTTCAAAACCGAGATTCATTCGAACATGCAGGTGCTTGTGGTGGATTTATTGATGTTGATTATTTTCCTTTTTGCAGGGGTAGATTATTTAATGATATTGAAGTTGATTCAGGACAATACGAATCCGAATTGAACGTTTTTTGGGTGTCTGGAGCAGCTTTTATGATTCGAAATTCTGTTTTCAGGGAGATGAATGGGTTTGATTCAGATTTCTTTGCACACATGGAAGAAATAGATCTGTGCTGGCGTATTCAACGATCTGGATTAGAATTTAAAGTAATCCCTTCATCAACCGTTTATCACCTCGGCGGAGGAACGATGGGGTATGAATCACCAACTAAACTATATTTAAACTTTCGAAACAATCTATTTATGCTCATTAAGAACCATCCCGGTTTTTTATTACCTAAATTATTGAGACGAATGGCGTTGGATGGAATTGCGGCAATAAAATTCTTATTTGAAGGAAAATGGAAATTCTTTTGGGTAGTTTTTTTGGCTCATGTGGCAATTTATACCAACTTTTCAAAAATGTATCAAAAAAGAAGAGCATTAAAAAAATATAAAAAAAAGCCAAAAGGAATATACTCTGGTAGTATTCTTTGGGCTAATTTTATTCAGAGAACAAAAACTTTTTCAGATTTAAATCAGCAGAAAATGAAACCAGGAAATTAATAAGATGAAAATAGAACAAATTTATACAGGTTGTCTTGCACAAGGAGCTTATTATATTGTATCAGAAAATGAAGCAGTAATTATCGATCCTCTCCGAGAGACACAGCCATACATCAATCGCGCAACTCAAGATGGTGTTGCAATCAAATATATTTTGGAAACACATTTTCATGCCGATTTTGTTAGTGGTCATTTGGATTTATCCAAGGAAACGGGAGCAACAATTGTTTATGGACCTAATGCCAATCCATCCTATCCTGTTCATATTGCATCTGATGGTGAGGTATTGAAAGTAGGAAAAATCAGCATTAAAGTATTGCATACACCGGGGCATACTATGGAATCTAGTTGTTACCTTTTGTTTGATGAAAACGGCAATGAACACGCCCTATTCTCGGGTGACACTTTATTTATTGGTGATGTTGGAAGGCCCGATTTAGCACAAAAGTCGGCATCCATGACGCAAGAAGAATTAGCAGGTTTGCTTTTTAAATCCTTGCGCACAAAAATCATGACCTTACCTGATTCCATAACGGTATATCCAGCACATGGAGCGGGAAGCGCATGCGGGAAAAACATGTCGAAAGAAACCACTGATACGCTTGGTAATCAGAAAAAAACCAATTATGCCTTACGGCAAGACATGACTGAAAATGAATTTATTCATGAGGTTACCAACGGACTTTTACCTCCTCCATCCTACTTTGGAATGAATGTTACGTTAAACAAATCGGGTTACGAATCATATGAAACCGTTCTTAATCGAGGCATGAAAGCACTTTCGCTGAGTGAATTTGAAGAGCTAACAAAAGATTCTGAAGTTTTGCTTCTTGACACTCGGACGGCTTCAGATTTTGCAAATTCTTTCATACCGGGTAGCATAAGCATAGGTCTTGAAGGACAGTTTGCACCATGGGTGGGAGCATTAATACCCGATATTAATCAAAAAATTGTACTAGTTACAGATCAAGATAAAACAGAAGAAACCATAAAACGATTGGCACGTGTGGGATATGATCATGTTTTGGGATATTTAGAAGATGGAATAAACACGTGGAAAAATGCTGAAAAACCATTAGATAGAATTGAACGAGTTACTCCTGAGGAGTTAGAAAAAGAACTTGAACATAAATCATTCGTTTTTGACGTGCGTAAACCTGGGGAATATGAAGCGGAACACATTGAAAATGTACCGAGTTTACCTTTAGACTATATCAATGAAAACATGATTCAATTTCCTAAAAATGAAGCCTTTACAATTCATTGCGCGGGTGGATATCGAAGTATAATCGCCGCTTCCATTTTAAAATCCCGTGGATATAACCAAGTAAAAGATGTAATTGGAGGATATTCCGCAATTTCAAAAACGAACATTAAACGAACAAATTTTGTTTGTCCAACAACAATTAACTAAATAGTATGGAATACAATAACTTGGGAAAATCCGGATTACAAATTAGTAGACTTTCTTTGGGCTCTTGGCTAACTTTTGGTAAACAAATTGGGGATGATGTTGCGGAAAAATTAATGGATATTGCCTATGAAAACGGGATTAATTTTTTTGACAATGCTGAGATTTATGCTCGTGGACAAAGTGAAATTGTTATGGGTTCAATCCTTAAAAAGAAAAATTGGTCAAGGGACACGTATATAGTTAGCAGTAAGGTTTTTTTCGGAACTGGTGGACAATTACCTACGCAAAAAGGACTTAGCAGAAAACACATTATGGAAGGCTGTAACCAAGCATTAGAGCGTTTCCAACTCGATTATTTGGATTTATTTTTATGCCACAGACCTGACAAGCAAACGCCGATTGAAGAGACTGTTTGGTCAATGCATCAATTGGTAATGCAAGGAAAAATTCTTTATTGGGGAACCTCAGAATGGAGTGCTCAAGAAATTATGGAGGCTCACATGTTCGCAAAGCAGAACCACTTAATTGGACCTATTGTTGAGCAACCCGAATACAATATGTTCTGTCGAGACAAAATTGAAGTTGAATTCTCTCAAATGTATAAAACTGTCGGACTTGGGACAACGGTTTGGTCGCCATTAGCAAGCGGTATTTTATCCGGTAAATACAATGATTCTTTTCCAGCAGATACCCGTTTGGGAATGGAAGGATTGGACTGGTTAAAAGACAAGAATTTTACCGCAGAACGAATAGAAAAGGTAAAAAAACTAACACAGTTAGCTAAAGATTTAGATTTAAATTTACCGGTAATGAGTCTGGCTTGGTGCTTGAAAAACCCCCACGTGAGCACCGTTATTTTAGGAGCAAGCAAAGAACAGCAACTTGTAGAAAATTTAAAAGCAATTGAAGCCAAGAAAATGTTAACGGATGAAGTAATGGAGAAAATTGATTCGATTTTACAAAACTCACCTGTAAAACCCGCATTTTAAGCACCCAACCGAGAGAGCAAACAGTATTATTTTTCAAAGTAAAACGAAAATTTCTCAGCCCTGTAGGTTTGGCTTCCACCTCAAATTGTTAAATTCTTCGTTTAAAACTTCACAGAAGTCTAGTTTAATAATGATTTTATGTCATTGGTAAATCTTAACTTTGAGTTTTAATTTTATACCCTATGCTGGCACTTTATCTAAAGGAAATAAAGAGTTTTTTAAGCTCCATCATTGGATATGTATTCATTTTAATTTACCTCATTGCATCTGGATTATTTCACTGGGTTATCTCTTATAACACCAACTTGTTAGAAGGAGTTGAGGCAGATTTGATTCCATTTTTTAATCTTTCGCCGATTATTTTTCTAATTTTAATTCCGGCAATTACTATGCGGTCGATTGCAGAAGAAAAACGTACCGGAACCATTGAACTATTGTTTACCAGGCCCATTTCTGATTTACAGATTTTATTGGCAAAATATGCTGCGTCGGTTACTTTACTTGTAATTGCCTTGGCGCCAACATTGGTTTATTATTTCACCATGTATTATTTAGGTGATCCAGTAGGAATAATCGATACTGGAGCAACAATCACATCCTATATTGGATTGGTTTTGTTGGGCGCTTCGTTTATTTCTATCGGAATTTTTGCTTCGTCTATTACATCGAGCCAAATTGTTGCTTTTATTCTAGCCATGTTCCTTTGTTGGTTGTTTTATGATGGGTTTAATTTACTAGGATCCTATAACCTAATGGGGAAATTTGACACAATCGTTCGCGCCTTTGGTATGACCATCCATTATGATTCTATTAAAAAAGGCGTTATCGACACGAGTGATTTAGTTTATTTTATCAGTTTAATTGGATTTTTCCTTTTTTCAGCAATGACTGTTTTAAAATCTTACAGGAAATAACATGAATATAAAGAAATATACAGATCGCTTTTATAATTGGACCTTTTTGGGGGTTTTAGCAGCTGGGTTGATCTTGGTGAATATACTTGGAGCTTATCTTTACTTTAGAATTGATACCACTTCGGATCAACGTTATTCCCTTTCTGATGGAACCATTCAATTTTTGAAAAATAAAAACAATTTCGAAAATCGATTAAGTATAAAAATTTATCTTGATGGAAATCTACCGGCTGAAATTAGATTATTTAGAACAACATTAGAAGATCGTTTAAAAGAATTCAAATCCATTGTTGGTGACCGAATTGAATATATTTTTATTGATCCAAACAAAGGGTCTGAGGAAGAGAAAAAAGAATTGTTTAAAAATTTATACGATCAAGGAAAAGGTATTATTCCGTTGGATCTTTCTTACATGAAGGATGGGTCACAAAATCAATTGCTTTTGTGGCCAGGAGCCACGATTGATTATGGTGGAACTACCGTTAATACGATTCAATTTCTACCGGGTTCACAAAGTGGCAAACCGATTTCGCTTAATGAAATGACTGAAATCATTGACCAAGCAATCAACAATTTAGAGTATAACATTATCAGTTCAATCAGAAGGTCTATTCAGAAAACTAAACCAAAAATTGGATTTTTGCAAGGTCATGGAGAATTGACATATGCTCAGACTATTCGCGCTCGATCACTTTTAAAACCGTATTACAAAATTAAAGATGTTCGAATCAATGATTCTATTGCTGCCCTCGATGAATTGGACGGCTTAATCATAGCTGCACCAAAAAAAGCATTTAGCATGAAAGATCTTTATGTTATTGATCAATTTGTAATGCGCGGAGGCAAACTCATGTGTTTTGTTGATGCACTTGATTTTAATGCGGATTCATTGAAGGCAAAGGGTGTTACCTATTCCAGTAGATTAAACACTGGATTAGATAAAATGCTATACGATTACGGATTAAAACTTCATGACGATTATGTACTTGACGCCAATTGTGCTCCGATGTTATTCCCGTATGCAAAAAATTCGCTTGCTCCTTGGTATTATTATATTATGGCAAGTCCTACAGATCATCCCATATCCAGAAATGTTGAACCGGTCCTGCTAAAATATGCGAGTAGAATAGAATTTGTAAAACAACCCGGCATTGCTGCATCTCCAATTTTAACGAGTTCAACCAACTCAAACTCTCAGGGAATGGCACCAATAATTAGCTTAGAGATGCCCCGTTTGATGAAAGACAATCCTAAACTCGTTGAAAATATTGAAGATAAAAATAACAAATTATGTCTTGCAGGATTGGTTGAAGGAAAGTTCCAATCTCATTTTAAAAATAGAATTGTAGATGATTTCGCTAATAATCCAAATTCGAAATTTATAGATACAGCAAGTAAAGATGGAAAAGTTGTGCTTATTGGAAATGGTTCATGGATAAAAAATGCATATGATTCAACCCAAACAAAGGATGGGAAATTCATGTATCGTCCAATTGGAATCAATGACCTAAAATATGACCCAAAATTGGTAGAAATGAATGTTCCATTAATTTTTGGAAACCAAGAATTTTTACAAAACTTGGTGGATTACATGATGGGTGAAAATTCCATTATTGATATTCGAAGTAAACAAATAGACCTGAGACCAATTGACAAGAAAAAAGTTCAAAAGAAAGCGAATATGTTGCGCCTTATAAATATTCTTGTGCCAGTTAGCAGCATCGTTTTACTTGGGTTTTTAATTTATTACCTGCGTAAAAGAAAATATGCGCAACCAAACTAAGTATGAAAAAATTAATTATTCTTTCTAGTTCAATTGTTTTATTAGCCGTTCTTGGATATTTTACTTATTCAATTGTTAAAGGAAGTGGGAAATCGGATAAAGATTTATTAGATTTTAGCATTTCAGACACAAGCAAAGTAGACAAAATCATAATCACTGATGCCTTTTCAAATAAAATAACCTTAAAACGAAATGGTAAAATTTGGACGGATGCAGCGGGTGGGTGTATTGCTCAAACTAATATGCTCTTAATTTTACAAGCATTTAAAAACATAGAGTTTAAAGGATATTTACCTGAGAAATCAGTAAAAAAATTCACAAACGTAATGACTGCCCAACATGTGAAAGTTGAAGTTTTTAGCGGAGGTGATTGGGATAAAACGTGGTATATTGGGCCAGCATCACAGGATCATTATGGTCAAATCATGCTTTTGGAAACAGCAGAAAACGGAAAGAGCAAGCAACCTGTAATAATGAAATTAAAGGATATTCGAGGAATTATTGAGCCACGTTTTTTTGCAGATAAAAGGAAATGGGTTTGTACAAAAATATTTGAGCTCAAACAATCAGAAATTGCCAGTGTTGATGTTCAAAACCTTGAAAAACCACAACGTAGTTTTCGCATTGAAAACTCATCCAAAACTCCGCGAGTGCTGAGTGCCGGCAAATCCTTAAGCAACCCTGACACCACAATGATTTTCAGGTATTTACAAAATTTCAAGAAAATCCATTACAATTTGGCTAACTACGAATTAAACAAATCCCAAGTAGAAACGCTAAAAAAAAGTAAACCATTTTCAATTCTGACATTGAAAGAAACGAATGGAACTAGCACTAAACTTAGAATGTTCAGAATTAAATCCAAAACACCTCAGAAAAGTGAGTTTGGTGAAGTAATGACTTCAGATGACATGGATAATTTTTGGTGCGAAATAAACGGAAAAGACCTGGTAAAATGTCAGTATTTTGTATTCAACTCAATTTTACTCGGAGAAGTTTATTTTCCGGAATTGAATAAATAGCCTTCCTTCAAAAGTTCTAATACTGAATCATACAAATAATCCAATTCCTGCTGATTATTGAATGCTTGAATGGAATAACGTAAATACGCATTTCCATTTTGGACAGCTACCGGGATTTCAATTTTGTATTGCTCAAACAAACGTCGCTGCAATTTTACTGGATCATTTGTTTTTATGGGAATACTAAATAGCTGACCAATAAAATCATCACTTATTTCCGAAAGGGGCTCTGAACCAACTAAATCGCAGAATCGCATGGCATTTAGTTGAACCATGCTCCGACATTCTTTGGATACCTCTTCCCAATTATATTTCTCACGAAAAGCTAAACAATCAGGAACTGTTAAGAAAGCGGAGAAATCTCTTGTGCCAATTGTTTGATGGTAATCTATAAACCTTGAATCAGAAGGGAAATCACTTTGGAAGCCCCAACTGATTAACAGTGGATCAACCCAATGCTGATTTTCTTTATTTACATATAAAAAAGAACACCCTTTTGGTGCCATCATCCATTTATGACAAGCTCCAGTATAAACGTCAGCCTGCAATGTTCTTAAATCCAACGGTATATGACCTGGAACATGAGCTCCGTCAACAATCGTGAGCAGACCCCGTTTTTTGGCTTCAGCACAAATTTCTGCAACTGGTAAGATTAAACCCGTAGCGCTTGTAATTTGACTAATAAAAATTGCTTTCGTTTTATCTGAATATCCTTTCCAAAACTGTTCAATAAAGGATGAAGCGGAATGAATAGGAAGTTCAATAGTTTGTTTTACATACTTTGCTCCTACCCTATCACAATAATAATCCCACGTTCGATCGCAAGCTCCATACTCCAGATTCGTTGTCAGTACTTCATCACCAACACTTAACTTAAGTGATTTAGCGATGGTGTTTATTGCATAGGATGGATTTATTACTAATACTATATCGTCGGCGTCACAGCCTACAAAACCGCCTAGTGATTGGCGTACACCAGCTAATGCTTCTATCCCATCGTGAACGATAAATTGAACGGGCTCTCGTTCCAATCTCAATTGCCATTCTTGGTATTTTTCAAAAATCGGCTTAGGACAAGCACCAAATGATCCAAAATTCAAATAGGTTATTGTTGGATCGAGTAAAAATAAATCTTTGAAATCGTGTGACATGCTAGTTATTAATTGCTCTTCGAATTAAATAAAAAAGAGGAAATCCAGATAAAAACAAAACGGCTCCCCATCCAAAAGCTTCCTTATTTGATACAAAAACGCTGATGTTTACCATGGTATAAACGAGAATATAAATTCCCGGTAACCATGGATACAACTTCAATTTAAAGATTCCGCTTTCGTCCGTGTCGTTTTTCTTCGATCTATTGCGTAAAATAAAAATTGCACCAGCAGCT
This sequence comes from Lishizhenia tianjinensis, assembly GCA_945863425.1. Classification (GTDB taxonomy): domain Bacteria; phylum Bacteroidota; class Bacteroidia; order Flavobacteriales_D; family Crocinitomicaceae; genus UBA952. Next base: position 9,644 of record CAMBBW010000037.1, on the reverse strand, counting down.
GCAATTAAACTTATGCTGTCAAAAAACATGACATATTCCAAAATTTTCTGAAAGGATTGCATAAAGAATAAGGTTATAAAAATGAATCCGCAAAAAATGAGAACACCAATTTCTTGTACTTGTGTTTTTGGATTTACTCGCATGAAAATAGAAGGAAGCACTTTATCTTGTGCCATTGCATAATATACTCTCGGATTACTTAGAATCGAAACATTTACGTAGGCCATAACAGCCAAAAACATTACTAAGGAAAGAAAAACAGAAGCCGTTTTTCCAAATAACACTCCAATCATATCTGAAGCAAGTGTTTTTGTGTTAGCTAGGTGATCAAACCCTAAAACTGAAAAATAACTAAAATTTACAGATAGGTACAAAACTAAAATGACCGTAATTCCGATAAAAATCGATTTTGGAAGGGTTCGAGATGGGTTTGCAATATCGCTACCAAAATTTATCGTATGTTGATACCCTCCATAGGTAAAGAAAACCGGAATGAAGCACATGATGAAAGCTTTTAACGGATTTCCCTCAACCGGTAATGGTGATTGAGTTATTGCATGAGAATCAACACCTGTTGCTACAAAAACACAACTTATCAATAATAATATAAGTGCGATTTTAATCAACATTAGTCCATTAAGCACCATAGAACTAATCCGAATGCCTAATAAATTAACAAACATCAAAAGAGTAACGGTTCCAACTGTAACAAATAGAGTTGACTGAACTTCTCCCATTCCAGGAAACAAGATAGGCGCAATGTATGCAGAACCCATAATTGCGACTGCCGCAGTAGAGGCCGCGTTGGAAATAACCGTTATCCAATTTACCATAAAGGCAAATACAGGATTATAACAAATCGAAAATAATTTATAAAACCCTCCAGCAGTTGGTATCCTTGAGCCAATCTCAGCAAAGGTTAGCGCACCAAACAAACTTACAATTGCGCCGATTGTCCATGCAAGAAAAAAAATCTCAGGGGTACCTGCCTTTGATGCTACTTCGGAAGGGGTTCGAAAGATTCCCATTCCAATAACCAGGCTAATTACAATGATACTAAGATCAAAAACGCCGAGTTTGGGCTTGATTATTTGTGTATTTGACATGGTCTAAAGTTAAAAACTTATTCATTTGTAAAAGATATTTATAAAAAAAGATTGAGTGACGTGGCATATACTTTGCTAAGACCTAAAAAAAACCACCATGAAAACTATCATTTTAGCTATCGGAATTATCCTTACACTTATTCTTGTAAGCAGTTCAAGCCCTAGTAATTTCCCTACAATTAATAATACTGCGTTTGGTCCCGGGGAATATTTGAAATACCGCGTGAGTTATGGAACAATGGACGCAGGTGAGGTGGTAATGATGGTAAAATCTACCACAGTAAAAGGAGGTGGAAGAGAATTGATACACGTTGAAGGTACTGGAAAAACGCTTGGCGGATTCAATTCGTTTTATAAAGTGGTGGATAAATATGAAAGTTATTTAGATAAAAAAAGTTTGACACCTTGGTTTTTTTATAGACGAGTAAATGAAGGAGGGTACAAAATCAATCAAGACTACACCTTTTTTCAAGATCGAAATACTGTTTCTAATGGAAAGAAGTCATTTACCGTTCCTGCTGGAATTCAAGATATGATTTCTTCATTTTATTATGCACGCACGATGAATTTCACAAACATGAAAGCTGAAAAAGTGTTTCAGTTCAAGTGTTTTATGGATGATGAAATTTGGACATTGAAAATTAAATATGTGGGCGATGAAATCGTTAAGATTAAATCTGGGAAATACAAATGCCATAAATTTGTTCCTATTGTGCAAACAGGACGTGTTTTTAAAAGTGAAAAAGATTTGAATTTCTGGATAACCGCTGATGCCAATAAAATTCCAATTCTTGTAAAAGCGAAAATTCCAGTAGGCTATGTAAAATTACATTTAACAGATTACAAGGGATTAAAAAACGACATGACTAGCAAACTACCAAAGTAAGAAAACACACAGTATAGTATGGATAAGTAAACGTGAAAATGATAACTTTTATTAGAGAATAAGTTATCATTGTAGTTGAGGAATTACATCAAAAACACAATACTTGAGTTCGAATTTTTTCCACATGTTATTTTTTATTGTTTTCACCTTCGCCTGTGCGAGGGACGGACTCGTGCAACAAGATGGTAATTTATTGCCGGTTGAGCGTGCTTGTTTATATCATATAGTTCAAAAAAGTCCAGCATTAAAGTACAATTTCGGTCGATGTTTTGAATATAGCGGACCCTCTGTATTATTATCCGACGGTAAAATCAACTACGATTCAATTGAACAAATCATCATCAATCACCCAGAATATCTCTTCATACGAAAATCAGAAATTGGAAAGGGTCCGATGGGGTTATTGGCAGAAGCAGCAAATAAGATGGCTGTGTTGGAGCTTAACAAGATCTTACTTGAGAAACGAGAATCCTTTATGGTAAATAAACCATTTGAAAACCCACGTTATTTTGAATTTGAAAATTCACTAATTTCAGAATTACCTGAGATTGCACTTACAAAGAATGGAAGTAAAACTACTCCCAACAAAGAACTTTATTTTTTCACGGATCCAGCAAGAACTTTCAAAGATAAAGTAGAATTTCTGTCGCAATATAAAAACTATACAGAAGAAGACAAGCGAAAAATAATGCAAGCCTTTTCTATTTCAGTCAATAAGTATGTCAAAAATAGGTGTTTCGAAATATACGTCCAGCTTGGTGGCCTAGCATCCGATTTTGAAAGTTATTTGGTAGCAGCAGGAGAAGGAGGAAGTACTGCTGGGCTACTTTCAGAATTTGAAAAGAACTTATCCGGGAAATGGAATAGAGGGCTACCAAAAGCAATTGGTCTATTTCCTTATCAAATTCAAGCATACAACGTTAAAGAAATTTCACCTGAACGCATCGCCACCATTCCCCTGTCTACTACAGGTATGAATCGGGTAACAAATCTACATTTTGATGTTTGGGGTTATAACGCGCAGAAACAAACAACGGTTGTTATCGAAAAAAATGGAAAAAGTTATATCCTATTTGGTGCGGGCGACACGCAATTTCTTTCTCCAGACTCTTCATTTTCAAGTGGAAATACATTGCTTTCGGTCATTAAAGAATTAGAAACTGGTGAAATTGATAGGTTAAATGAACGAATTTCAGGAAAAAAAGGGTTGGATGAAAAAATCAAAACGCGTGTTGAAAAACGTGCATTAGTCTATCAGCAAATACAAAAAGAAGAAGGGAAATACCTTCAGTTCAAAGGTGGGAAAGTCTCCGTTAAAAAGAAGGCACCAAGGAAAGTAAAAAGAGCAAGAAGAAAGGCATTGGATGGTTTGAGTGAAAGCCGAGATTCTCAAGTGCGACCAACGATTAAATCAAAAAAGAAACGAAGAAGAAAAAAACAAGTTGACTTAATTGATCTCTATCACAGTTATGAAACGTTAACAAAAGAAATTTTCTATTACCAACAGCAAAAGGACAACGAAACGGATCGACTGAAGTTATCAACCGAAAAACTGACTTATTACAAAGCATCGATGGGGATTAATATTCAATCATTTACAATGGTCGATTCACTGTATTCATTTGCAGATTCAAGTACCTTTGATATAAGAACGCAAGAGTTTAAATTCAAACCATCACAAAAGGCAGAAAATTTCATCGTGCGCTTAATTTCAATTCCCGATAACGCGATGGCAAATTCATCTGATGAAGTTATGCTACATGTTTCAAAAATAGATGTTGATCCACGACTAACTGCCACAATAAATCTCAATCTGTCAGATCAATTCGACCCAGATAAATTTGATTTAAAAAATGGCCTGTTTACGCTAAATGATTCGACATCACTGCGCACCATTGCAGATTTAATAATTAAAAGTGATATCCCTCTTCAGTTTATTACTAATGGATATGGTATTGGTGAATTAGTAAATGGCACAGTAAAAAAAGCGGTCAATCAACATGAAATTGATGGTGGATTATCGCGTAATTCAGATTCGAGTTATGCCAAATTGAGGAAAACAGCATTGTATGTTCAAACGGATCATCGTGTAAGTTTTGAAATTGAATCGTTCACAGACCCTTTAAAATCAACTCTTGAGATACAGAACAAGAATTTAATTGACCTCTCAAAAAAATACAACTTATCAAAAAATGAAATCCTTAGCGGGCTTCGAACCAAATCTGTTATGATGAAACTTCAGGATGAATTTATTAAATGGGTAGCTAAAAATTATGAAGCGGATAAAGCACGGGTTATTATTGACCGATTCAACAATGAATTTCAAAAAACGAAAATTCAAATTGGCAAGATTTTAATTAAACCAAAAGAACTAACAATCTATTAATTTGTTTTAACCACATGAAAGTAATTGTAGCAGGAATAGGTACAGAAGTTGGCAAAACAATCGTTAGTGCAGTATTTTGCGAAGCGTTTGGATTAGACTATTGGAAACCAATTCAATCTGGTGCAATTGAAGACAATGACTCCCATTCAATTTCTAACCTTGTTACTAAGGAAGTAGGTATTTTTCCTAACACCTATTGTTTTCAAGAGCCCTTATCCCCTGATCAAGCGGCAAAAAAAGAGGGGATAACGATAGATCCAAACCAGCTCTCCCTACCCAATTCTGAAAATTTATTAATTGAACCCGCCGGTGGACTCATGGTTCCTTTAACTGCAGAAGGATTTCTGTTTTCGGACCAACTAAAAATCTGGAATATACCAATCATTTTGGTTTCACGTTTTTATTTAGGAAGTATCAATCACACGTTATTATCTCTTGAGTTACTGAAATCCAAAGGATTACACTTGGCAGGAATTGTATTCACGGGTGATGTAAATACTGAATCTGAGGCTACCATTCGCCATTTCGCTCACACCACCCATTTTTTTAATGTTCCTTGGACAGAAAATCTTTCTCCAGAATTTATTCAAGAAAAAGCGCAAAATCTTCGCGAATCATCCTTTCAACAACTTTTTTTATGACTCTTTTTGAAAAAGATAAAGAATACGTTTGGCATCCTTTTACTCAAGTTCAGACGGAAGCTCCACCTATACATATTGTTAGGGCCAAAGGAACTAAACTGATTGACGACAAAGGAAAGTCCTATATTGATTGCAACTCATCGTGGTGGGTCAATATTCATGGACATGGGAATAAACACATTCAAAAAGCCATTAATACCCAATTTAAGGAAGTAGATCACATCATATTTGCAGGGGCAACACACGTAAAAGCAATCGAATTAGCTGAAAGGGTGGCAAATAAACTTCCGAAACCGTTATCCAAAGTATTCTTTTCAGACGATGGATCAACTTCTGTTGAAGTTGCATTGAAAATGGCCATTCAATATTGGCATAACAAAAATGAAAAACGTACAAAAATTCTAGCGATTGATGGTGCCTATCACGGTGATACTTTTGGTGCGATGTCGGTGTGCGAACGGGGTGTTTTCAATCGACCATTTGAATCGTTGTTTTTTCAAGTTGATTTTATAGATTTTCCTACTCCTGAAAAAGAAGAAATATTGCTAGCAAAAGCAGAAACACTTTTAAAATTAAATCAATATGCTGCGCTGATTGTTGAGCCACTCGTACAAGGTTCCTCCGGTATGAGAATGTATAGTCCTCAATTTTTAGATGAACTAGTTAAGTTGGCTAAAAAATACCATACGCTCGTGATCTTTGATGAAGTTATGACAGGATGGGGAAGAACAGGCAAATGGTTCGCGTTAAACCACATCCAAGAAATTCCAGATATCGTTTGTTTATCCAAAGGTCTAACAGGAGGTGTTTTACCACTCGGATTAACTGTGGCCACAAAAGCAATTTTTAATGCATTTTTGGGGGAAGAAAAACAAAAAGCATTTTTGCATGGGCATTCTTTCACCGGAAATCCTTTGGCTTGTGCTGCTGCATGTGCTAGTCTGGATTTATTGGAAGAAGAAGAGACCTGGACTGCAATTCAACGCATCAGCAATGGTCATCAAACATTTATAAAGGAAATTGAATCAAGCTCAAGTATTCAAGATATACGCCAACTTGGAACTATTTTAGCCATAGAATTAAAAGCCTCTGAGGAATCCTCCTATTTCAATTCGATACGTGATGAAGCGTATCATTATTTTTTGGAAAATGGTCTTTGGATTCGTCCATTGGGAAATGTAATTTTTGTTAATCCGCCTTTTTGTTTGACTCAGGCAGAGCAAAATCGTATCTTTGTAGTAATTAAGCGTTTTATAAAAAAGTTGGAGCTATGACAATGGATGAATTATTTCGAGAACTGAAAGACCTTGACTTCAAGGCAAATAAGTTGTTGAAATCAAAAGTGTTAGATGCGGAAATAGTCCGACAATTTAATGATCAATCAATACGATTGAAACAAACATTAATCGAATTATCACCGCAGGATGAAATATCGAATCATGTTTCTGAAATTAGTGCAATTGATATCGACGGAACACCAAAAATCTCCCCGGTTTCGAAGTTTTTTGGAATAATTACTTTTGGTATTTACACGTCTAATTTGAGAAGATTCAAAAAGCAGAAGTACTTCAAAAAGCTTGTTTCCAAAACGAAAAACCAATGGATTGCCATTGAGTTTCTTCTAAAATCTTGATTAAATGGTTCTTCAGAATTCTAGCCTAAAAAACCTCAATACTTTTGGAATCGATGTAAATGCTCGATACTTTAGTAGTTTTTCCTCTGTTCAAGAACTGGATTCTATTTTCAAAGAATACAAGGAAATTCCGTTTTTAATTATGGGTGGAGGAAGTAATTTGCTACTTACTCAAGATTTTGATGGGATTGTATTACGAAACGAAATTATGGGTAAATCCATTTTGGAAGAAACTCCAGATTCTGTTTTAGTGAAAATTGGCGCTGGCGAAAATTGGCATGAATTCGTTTTGTGGGCCGTTGATAATCGGTTTGGTGGAATAGAAAATATGAGTTTAATTCCGGGAAGTGTTGGCGCAAGCCCAATGCAAAACATTGGTGCCTACGGTGTTGAAATAAAAGATGTGTTTGATCATTTGTTTGCGTACCACATCGAATCTGGAGAAACACATCGATTTTCATTGGAAGAATGTCAGTTTGGATATAGAGAAAGCGTTTTTAAACGGAATCTAAAAAATCAATATGTGATTAGTGAAGTTTGTTTTCGATTAGAAAAAAACAGAAAAGTAAACACAACATACGGAGCAATTAAGCAAGAATTGGAAAAGAACGGAATCTCCTCCCCTACTATTCGTGACGTAAGTAATGCAGTTATTGCTATCCGACAATCTAAACTGCCAAATCCTGCTGAGTTAGGAAATGCAGGAAGTTTCTTCAAAAATCCGGTTGTAGATGTAGCTATTGCGGATGCCATTTTAGAAAAGTTTCCTTCAGCACCTGTTTATCCAGTAGAAAATGGAAAAAAGAAATTAGCTGCAGGTTGGTTAATTGAACAAGCAGGTTGGAAAGGGAAAACGGTTGGAACTTGCGGCGTACACAAACTACAAGCATTAGTTTTAGTGAATTACGGAGGCTCTACTGGAAATCAGATTTACGATTTATCCTCGGCAATCATTTCAGATATTCAAGAAAAATTTGGAGTAACGCTCGAGCGTGAAGTGAATATTCTCTAATTCCACACCTTAGTTCCTTCCGAACAATTGGAACAAATATCAATTCCTTTTCGATTCGTTAAAATGGCTTGACGGAAATTTTGGTAACTGGCTGATCGCCATATTTCCTGAAAGGATTTGTCTTTTAGTGTTCCCATAGCATGTTGAGCATCTTTATCAAAACAACAGGGAACCACTTTTCCGTCCCACGTGAGTACGCTTCCGGACCACATGCGCCAACAATGATTTCCGGGATCTCCTTTTAATGCATATTTCCCTGAACTAGTCCGTTTGTATCGACTATACTGTTCATTCGTTGGCAATAATGGGTTTCCTTGTTCATACTCGTAAAATTGAGCTGTTTTGATGCGAACCTCATCAATTTCAAGTTCATTGGCTAGTGAAAATACAGCCGGAATTTCATGTTCATTCGGTTTAACGGCTAAAAATTGAAAAATCAAATGAGGCGTTTTGGATTTTAGTTCCTTTTTCGCTTCAACCAAGTATTTACTTCCTTCAATTACCTTTTCCAGTTGACCATGAACGCGGTATTGCTCATACGTTTCTTGTGTCAGTCCGTCAATAGAAATAATCAAGCGATCCAATCCCGATTTTACAATTTCGGTGGCTTTCTCCTTCGTGATGAAGTGAGCGTTTGTGGAAGTAGCTGTATATATCTTCGCTTTTTTAGCTTCTTTAATCAAATCCAAAAAATGAGGATGCAGAAATGGTTCTCCTTGAAAATAATAGTTGATGTAAAATACATGCTTTTTAACTTGCTGTAACATCGATTTATGCACCTCTAAATCAAGTTTACCCGTTGGTCTTGTAAATTGCTTCAATCCACTTGGACATTCCGGACAACCCAAATTACACGCAGTAGTGGGTTCAATACTCAATGAAAATGGATTTCCCACATGCCAAGCCTTTCTAGTAACCTGTGAAATGAGGTAACTCGCTTTCAGCACCAACAAATTCCAAAGCCTTCTTATAGTTAGGTGTTTGGTTATTTGAAAGGAGTCGTTTAGGTGGGGCATGATGAAAGAGAATTGTATAATTGTATAATTGCAATTTAAAAGAAATAAATTATACAGCAAGAAATTGCTCTACTTGTGCTTTTAGTTTCGGTAAATCCCGGACAACGATAGTCCAAATCACTTCATCCGAAATATTATCATAGCTATGTATTATACGATTTCTTGTTCCAATAATACTTTTAGCTTGATCAATAACGAAATTAGGTTCTTCCTTTAATATTCTATTCACTGCTTCACCTATGATCTCAAGATTTCGTTCAACTGCTTTTTTTGTTTTTAAATCATTCTGATATGCTATAAAGTCTCTTCGATCTCCAAGGAAAAGAAAAATTTCGTCAATAGATTGATAAATATCCAATAAGCTTGATTTTATTCTAACATTCATAAATCTTAACTTTGGTACTATCAAGTTCTTGCTTAAAAAATCGATTTCGAATAGCCCTTTCTTCCAACAAATCGATCTGTCTCTTTAGTATTTCTTCCAATTTTGATTTCAGCGTAAAATATAAATCTGCGTAGGTAAAAGGGTCAGTTTCATTAAAATCTACAACCAAATCAATGTCTGAAGAATCATTAAAATCTTCTCTAACCACAGAACCGAAAGCAAAGAGTGATTTGACACTGTTTAACTTACATTGCTCTTTAATTTGCTCTATTTGAGATTCAGCGATTTTCATATTCAAAAATAAGAAAATTAATGAAGATAGTTATGATAACTTTATCTAGTGGAATTCAATTATATTAATTACTATATAAAGCACTTGCCTTAGCGTATATTTACTTCATCACTTCATAAGTAATTGAAATAGATTTGCTTCAGGAAAAAAAATACAATTTATCAATAGAAACCCCTTATTTCTTAAAATTTTCCGCAACAATCAAATCTTTAGTACCATGAGTCCAAGAATAGAATCCTTCTCCGGTTTTTACGCCTTTTTTACCGGCTGTAACCATATTCACTAAT
>CAMBBW010000036.1 GCA_945863425.1 Lishizhenia tianjinensis | reverse complement strand
TCAACTTGATTAAATGACACAAGGGTAAACGCACTTCCATATTCTAATTTACCTAACGGATAATAACCCGTAGTAGAAAAATAGGTTAAATTCTTCATGGTTTGAAAAAAGGGCAAACTATTCAACGAATCCACCATATCCACAATGCCTTCTTGCTGCTTGGTTAATTGTTCTGTTCTCACCGATTGCCAATACGATTCCGGTCGAATTTTAGCACTATCCATAACCTGAATAGCATTACCGGTGGTATAAAATTCAGGATCACGCTTGGCATTAATCACATAGTTTCTTCGCGTACTATTTTTCCGGGCATAAATCCCATAAACTTTGGTTTTTTGTGTTAGCTTAATGTCAGCAATGAGTTTTTCCTCTTTCAACATCCAAACTTCCTTCTCCACTTGATCAAATCGATGCTCCAGATACAAATCTTGAATGTAATTTAGGTTGGCGTCAGATGCAATGGAAGCTTTTATCAATTTGATTGCATAGGTTGTGTCATTAATCCACATTTCTCCTTGAAATGTTAAATCTCCTGATCGTTTGGGGAAAAAACGCAACTTATAACACCAATCATTATCAATGAAAGAGGAATCCTCCAGAAAAAACTTGTAATAACTGCGAGCAATTGGAGAAGTTGGGCTGATAAAAGACTTATTAAAAACATCAATTACATTGTCATAAATATTAACATCTAAGTACATATCTCCCAAAAATTGATTGATTTGCAAATTGTCTATTCCAGTAATTTGAGTTCCTTGAATAAGCTCTTTTTTTATTTTTGGATTATTTTTGAAATAGAAATTAGAAAAATTCTCACTTAAAATGAGTGGCAAATAATTTTCTCCCGTTGATGTGGAATCGAGGTAATCCATGATTAAATCTAACCGTTTAACTACTCCATTTTTTCCAAAATTGTCATCTAAATTACTGAGATCGAACTGGATTTTACTATATAAATCATATTCATAGGAATTCAATTTCTCCTTGTTATTAATGGGTTTATTGGCCACCATGCGTTTGTGCAATTTTGTGGATGGAAATTCATCTGGAGTTAGAATAACAATTTCTGCCAAATCATCGGTTAGTATTCCCAATTGAATAGTGACCTCTTGGTTTTCATCTTTTTTTATGCGAATGGTTTGAGACACAAATCCAGACAATGAAAAACGCAAAGAATCTGTGGCATAATACGTTTCTAATTTAAACCTTCCGACCGAATCTGTGAGTGTTCCGATCTTTGAATCTAAAAACCGAACCGAAACATAAGGTAATTTCTCGTTTGTACTTGCATCAGTAACAACCCCAGTTATCACTGTTTGTTGAGATAAAACCACTAATGGAAAACAAAAAATAAGTATGGAAATTAACTTGACTGGCATACCTAATTAATTAGTTGATGCTGCTGCTATTTTTTTTGCTGCACGTGCTGAAACGATAATTCCAACTTCGTACAAAATCAAAATCGGAATGGAAACGATTATTTGAGAAATCACATCGGGTGGGGTAATAATTGCGGCAAGAATTAACACCACTACAATTGCATGTTTTCTATATTTCCTTAAAAATTCCGGTGTTATTAATCCAATTCTTGTCAACAGATAGGACACAACTGGAAGCAGAAATAACAATCCCGAGTAAAAAACCGTTGACACCACTGTACTCATATAAGAGCTAATGGTGAAATTATTTTCTATTTGTTTGCTTATCTGATAACTCCCAAAAAATTGAACGGAAATAGGAGCAACAACAAAATAACCGAAGATTATTCCGAGAAAAAAAAGGACACTCACATAGAACACGATTCCTTTTGTTGCATTGATTTCATTGAGTTTTAATCCGGGTTTTACGAAACTCCACAATTGGTAAAAGAGATAAGGAAAAGAAAAAACAATACCTCCCATAAAACTCATCATTAATGCATAGGAAAATTGTCCTCCCATGGTCATACTTTGCATTTTGATCGGAATTTCTTCGATACAGATGCCAAAATAATCGCACATCAACCTAAAAGTTATGAAACCCTTCTTATTCATGGAAAGAAAGATATGATCCATAATCCATTCTTGGTAAGACCATATTACAATAGCAAAAACAATGATTGCAGCGGCTGAGCGAACCAATCTCCACCTCAATTCCTCAAGATGACCAAGAAAAGTCATTTGTTTATTATCGCTCATTTCACTCAAATATATTCATTTTCATCACTATTGAATCAAACTCAGGCGATAAAAAACGAATGGTACACTATAGAATTAACATTGCGTCACCGTAAGAATAAAAACGATATTTATGCTCAATCGCTTGTTTGTATCCTTCCATCATTAAACTATGACCACAAAAAGCAGAAATCATCATTAACAAAGTTGAAAGTGGAGTATGAAAATTCGTAATCATACAATCTGCAACAGAAAAATCATACGGAGGAAAAATGAATTTATTTGTCCAACCATCGTATGGTTTTAACATTCCATCGGTTGAAACTGAAGTTTCGGATGCCCGAATAGAAGTTGTACCAATCGCACACACTTTTTTTCTATTTCGTTTGGCCTCATTCACAATATCAGCGGCTTTTTGGGTAATTATTACCTGCTCAGAATCCATTTTATGTTTAGTCAAATCTTCCACTTCAACAGGTCTGAACGTTCCTAAACCAACGTGGAGAGTTACTTCCGCAAAATTTATCCCTTTAATTTCTAATTTTTTCAATAATTCACGAGAAAAATGAAGTCCAGCAGTTGGAGCAGCTACTGCACCCTCTTCTTTAGCGAAAATGGTTTGATATCTCTCTTCGTCACTTGGTTCAACATCCCGTTTGATGTATTTTGGCAAAGGAGTTTCCCCTAATTCAGTGATTTTTTGCTTAAATTCTTCGTACGTGCCGTCAAAAAGGAAACGCAATGTTCTGCCGCGTGATGTAGTATTATCAATTACCTCTGCAACCAATGAGTCGTCCTCGCCGAAATACAATTTATTTCCAATTCTTATTTTTCGCGCTGGATCAACCAACACATCCCACAATAGGCTTTCTCGATTCAATTCGCGCAACAAAAACACTTCAATCTTAGCTCCTGTTTTTTCTTTATTTCCATACATCCTAGCTGGGAAAACGCGCGTGTTATTCATTATCATAACATCTCCCTCGTCAAAATAATCCATGATATCCTTGAAAAGTCGGTGCTCAATTTGACCTGTTTTGCGGTGAAGCACCATTAATTTTGCTTCATCACGGTTTTCAGCTGGATATTCTGCAACTAACTCATCTGGAAGATCAAACAAGAATTCCGATAATTTCATTTTACTCATAAGTTCATTTTTTAAGGATTGCAAATGTACAACATCACACCCCCCCTTGTCAAGTATTTCGCTATTTATATTTATTAAAAGATTAAAAGATTGTTAATTGTACAAAGAAAATTGATGGAATCAAGATTATTACTAACTTTCCGGCGGAATTTACTGTTTTAATTTAGGTTCCTTGGCTAGACAAAAATTAAGCGCGTGCAATGAAAAAGTTTTTCTTTCTCTGTTTATTACTTTTAAGTACTAAGTTTCTTTTGGCTCAAACCATCATTATCAATGAATTTTCAAATGGCCCTGCTGGTTCTCAAGAATATATCGAATTTGTTGTTGTTGATACCGTTGCTAGCTATAATTGTCTAGGTGGTCCTCCTCCTTGTGTTGATATTCGCGGATGGATCATTGATGATAACAGTGGATACCACGGTACTGGTGGAATTGCTGCTGGATGCAATCGTTTTTCATACAATTCAATTTGGCAATGTGTCCCGCTTGGAACAATTATTTTAGTTTATAATAATAGCGACCCAAACATTGATTTGCCTGCAAATGACCTAATCATGTCAGACAATAACTGTAAAATTGTTGCTCCAATTAGTAATAGTACATTGTTTGATTCAAATCCTACTACACCGGGAGCTGTAGGATGTTCTTATCCAGCAGCTGGATGGACAGCTGGAGGAGTTTGGACAAGAATGGGTATGGCTAACTCTGGTGATTGCGCTCGATTGGTAAATTTGGCTGGATGCGAGGTCGCCTCAATGTGTTATGGAGATGTCAATTTGAATACGCAAATATTTTTTGCATCTGGAGGTTCGGGAGCGGATAATGTATGGTATTTCAACGGTGGAAATCCAATCGTTCAAGCAAACTGGGCCGAAGGATGTGCAGACAATGAAACATCAATTGATGCTTCTTCATGTGGCTCAGATTTACAAACCCCTGGAGTTGCAAATAATGTTTTAAACTCGGTTTTTATTGCTCAATTCAACAATAATTGTCAACCAATTACTCCTATTTCTTCTAATTTATCCGTCTCTGTTGGGTCAACTTGTAATTGTGATGGGACTGCAACAGTTTCCGTTACAGGATCGATAGGACCCTACACATATGCTTGGTATAGTTCATCAACTATTTCCATAAACCAGACAACGGCAACTGCGTCAAACCTTTGTGCCGGAAATTATTACTGTGTAGTCAGTTCTGTTATTGGTTGTTCTGATACCGTTTTTGTGTCTGTTGCCAATCTTTGTAATTTTGGAACATTTGCCAGTGCTACCATGGTTGAGAATTGCCTGTTAAATCAATTTTATAATACTACTGCTGCAAGCCTTCCAGATGAAATAAATCAAAATGGAATTCAGTTTAACAATTTCAATTATGGCGATTTTTTCAGTAACTCAAACACCTTGATCCTGAACGGTGGAGAAGTGAAAACATGGAAAAACCCAAGCGGAAATGTGTGTGGAGCAAAATTAAATTATACCATTTACACCGTTGGAAATCGACCAGCAAACCCAATTTTTACCATACTCAACTTACCGTTTAAAGAATCATGTAATGTGGGAACAAGCTCATTCCCTACCGGTGGCCCCTGTTTAAATGCCTCTGATCAAAAATGGGCCAAGGAAGATTATGGAATTGACTTAACCACATTTCCTACTGGAAATTATGTTCTCGAAGTTTTTTATTCTGTACCGGGAAGTAATTCTTCAACGACGGGATGTTCAGACACAGTATTTGTAAATAACAGCGGAACTAATTATTTAGCCTATTATCAATTGAAAGACCAACCCGCTATAAGTACAAATGGTCCTACAACATTTTGTGCAGGTGGTTCAGTTGCGCTTTCGTCCAATTACACATCGGGTAACCTTTGGAGTACCACGGCAACTTCCCAATCTATAACTGTTAATTCTTCAGGGAACTATACACTAACAGTTGATTTGAATAATAATTGTCCTGATTTAACAGATACTGAAACCATTACAGTCACCCCTGCATCAACCGTAAATGCAGGTCTTGATCAAACAATTTGCGAAGGGGATTTAGCATCTCTTAACGGCTCAATTGGTGGTTCAGCAACCGGATTTAGTTGGACATCTAACTCTGGAACATTTTCAAATCCAGCAAGTTTAACCAGTTCCTTTTCATCTAATTCAACTCAACTAATCACATTAACAGCAACAGGGCCATGCCCTTCCATTCAAGACAACGTTTTGATTACAGTTAATCCTACTCCAACCATTAATGCAGGAATAGATCAACAAGTTTGCTCAGGAGGTTCGATCACATTAACTGGTCAAATGAGCGGATCTACCAATTCAACGCTATGGGCTGCTCCAACGGGTGCTTTCAGTAATGCAACGACTTTAACAACAACTTACACTCCAGCTGTCACCTCGGGAACAATAACTCTTACTTTAACGGGAAATGGTTCTTGTCCATCAGTAAACGATCAGTTAACCCTAACCGTTAATCCCATTACCACTCCCCTATTTGATCCTATCGCTCCCATCTGTCTAGGCAACCTTTTCAACTTACCTAACCAATCCAACAATTTGATAAACGGTTCTTGGACACCGGCTGTTAATCCTTTACCTTTAGTAACAACCACCTATTTATTTACCCCAACAACGGGTCAATGTGCCTCAAACACTAACGCTACCGTCATTGTTAATCCAACTTACGCCACCACGGAAAACAAGACCATCTGTGCCAATGAACTTCCATATAATTGGAATGGGGTGATTTTTAATGCTTCTGGAACACAAACTATTACGTTAAATACCATCAATACATGTGATTCAGTTATCACAATGAACTTACAAGTAAGCAACATTTTATCAAGCACTAATACAATTTCAATTTGCGAAAATCAATTACCATATAGCTGGAATGGATTAGTTTTTAATTCTGCGGGAACTCAAACAGCTATCCTATTAAGCAATGCAGGTTGCGATTCTTTAGCCACATTGAATCTTACTGTTTCCCTTGTTTTGACAAGTACTACGGACCAAGCAATTTGCACGAACGAACTGCCGTTTAGTTGGAATGGTTTGACATTTAATGGTTCGGGGAGTCAAAGCATCACTTTGACAAATGTAAACGGCTGCGATTCTATTGCCATACTAAATTTAACAGTAAATATAGTTCCTCCTGCTCCCGTTGTTGGAAGCGACTCAACCTATTGTCAAAATGATATTCCAGAAGCTATTTTTGCAGTTAGCACAGGATCCATTTTTTGGTATTCCGATCAAAATCTCAACGACCTTTTAAGCGTTGGATCAACCTATTTACCAAGTCAAAATAGTGGAACTACTGAATATTTTGCCACCCAACTCGTGAACGGATGTCAGGGACCTGCGGCCAGTGTATTTATTACATTTGATGAATGCTCGATTATTATTCCAACTGCATTTACGCCTGATGGAGACAACGCGAATGATACCTGGGAACTAAATGGAATTGATCAAATTTTCCCGAAAAACAAAGTGTACATTTACAATAGATGGGGTAATTTGATTTTTGAATCTGCAGGTGGGAATTATGAAAGCAATTCATGGAATGGTTTGTATAACAATGAATTAATGCCTGTTGGGACGTACTATTTTATTATAGAATATAACGACGGAAATAGACCCGGAGAAACGGGAATAGTAACGCTTGTAAAATAGACTCTAATAATTCGTTCTGTGATTATATCCGGGTTCAATGACTCCATTACTCATTCGGAAGGCTAAGCCAATTTCATGGGAACTGAACGTTACATTTTTCACCCCCGTTAATCCATATTCAAAGGAATAAGAAGCGAACCACTTTTTTGTTAATCCTATTTCGCCCCCTAAATAGATCGATCTCGAAACACGAAATCCGACAAAGGAAAACACTCGATCAAAATAATTCAATTTCACATTGGTTTCCAACAACATCGGTGCATTTAATGTTTTAGACACTAATACGGAAGGAATAAGTTCGTATAAATTATTGATTTTTATCGCGTATTTTCCGATAAGCGCAATTTGAGTTCTATAATTGGAATTTATACCTACTTCATTCCATTTTAAAGGGATAAAATGATGTACAGAAACGCCTCCTAAAAATCGTTCGCCACTCACAACACCCCCAAAATTAACCAAAGGTTTTATTACATTGACTTGTCGCTTCACCGAAGGGTCGGGATAATATGTTTCTACCTTATCCGGAATGTATCCCAATTGAAAAGCACCTGCACCTATGCCAAATGATAAACGCAGCTTATGTTTTAAGCGAAAATGAATCCCATATTGAACTTGGATTTTATTAACAGAAAATGCTGCAACCTGATCATTTTCAATCGAACATCCCACGCCTTGTCGTGTTAATTCATATAATTTATTCTCTTTCCGCAAAGGCACAGCAACAGTAACTCTACTTTGCCTTGGGGCACCATCAAAACCAACCCATTGCATACGGTAATTGGATTTAATTTCCATTTTCGGATACAAACCAGTAACTGCAGAATTCACCTGCTGTAGATTGCCTGACCATTGATTGAAATGCGAATCAAACTGAGCATACACAATCAAATTGACACTACTAACCACAAAAAGAACAATGTATTTCTTCATCGAATGAGTGTAATTGTTCCTTTTAACATTTTATTTTTTTCGTCATTCAATTCCAAAACATAAAAATATACTCCCTCTGGCAATGCTGCACCATTCCAGGTTCCTGTCCATTCATTGGCAGGTGAGTAAGGAGAAAAATCACTAACCTTACTTCCATTTCTATTGAAAATTGTCAACTCATTTTTAGGATACAACTCAATGGATGGGATTTTCCACGTGTCATTTACCCCATCATTATTTGGTGAAAAGGTGTTTGGAATATCCATATCAGTTCGTACAAAAACAGTTACATAATCATAAAGCGAGCAGCCTGCATCGATTGCTAAAAATGGATAAGTAAATGTTTGATCAGGGTAAGCGAAAGGCTCCAAAATAGTTGAATTACTTAAAAACAATTGAGTGTCCCAATAAAATAATTCAGCTGTTGTACTTGCATGCAATTGAGCAATTTCTCCGGGATCAATGATTGTATCGTTGCCTGCAGAAACTAAAAAAGAATGAACATAAATGGGATTAGTGACAACCGAAATTGATTCTGAACAAGGAGAATAACAAGTGGTTTCAACCCGAACAACATCACTGTCACTTAACGCTGAAGACTCAAAAACAAGCTCGTTTGAAGTATTCATCAACACATCATTGATAAACCAATTTATTAAAGTTGCATTGGGACAATTATTCAGTTGAAGACTAAATAATGTGGTTTCATTCAAACAAACAGTATCCGAATAAGTCAAAATTGCACTTGGAGATTCATGAACCACTGCTTCGCCAGCTACTTTTACAAAAAACTCTATTCCTGGGTCTGCAACTCCTGTTGTATTTTCATTGAACACTAAACTATAATACGTATTTGGAAGTAAGCCTCCATAATAAAAGAGTGTATCTGAATTGGTACTTGAAACAGAACTGTTTACAAATTCATAGCCAGAAGGATCGCACGCGTTAACTTGTTTCAAAATACGCAATTGCAAGGCCCCTCCTACTTCAACGCCAAACGGAATACTAGTAACATCAATCGTAACAGCGACACTATCTCCATTTGAATTCGTTTTGAAAACATACCAAATCGTTGCTTGTGGAACGACTGAATTGAAAACACCAAAGTCGGAGCACGTTTGACATGTATCTATTGTTGCCTGATTCGTTGAAGCAAATGAAAATTGGTTGGGACAAAGTTCTTGGGCATTGACACAAAAATCATTCGGAGGTTGCTGGGCAATTACAAGATTGTTACATCCGAAAAATGACATTAACAAAAAAATAACAACGTTCCTTTTTACCTTCATAATTCTAGTATCCACAATATTAATTACTTATTTTAACATATAAATCAAATGTTAAACAATTCTGATAGTCAATAATTCTATTTTTTTTCAGACTTTTGGCACGGTAATCGAAAAAGGGAAATCCAAATTAATAAATATGAAAAAGAATTACTTGTTTATTTGCTTTATGTTTCTGACAATTGCATTAAATGCTCAAACTCCACGCGTTGATTACGACAACGCTTCCAAGTGGTTTATGGGAGTAAATGTTGGTGGGACATGGAATTCCACAGATGTTAAAAATAAAACGAGCGTTGGCTGGGGACTGACATTGGGTAGATCCTTTAATTTTAATTCCTACAGTTTATTAAGCTTTGATCTTCGAGCTAGGTATTTAAGGGGCTTTTGGTATGGCCAAGATTATGACACAACAAGTTTGGCTGGTTATCCAGGAGGTGCTCTAAATGGATATACTCCTCAAGGATTAATCGCTCATAACTTCCAAACCGACGTTCACCGACTAGGATTTGAGTTAGCGGTTCATTTAAATCGACTTACGAGCAGAACGGGTTGGGATCCTTATCTTTTTGGTGGAGTAGGATTTACATGGCACCAAGCGAATGGCGACTTAATAAACCAAGCGGATACTTCACTTTCAGGAATCTATGATTATTCATCTATGGTTAGTTCAGGGAATGGCTTAGAAAATCAAATAACAAATACCTTGGATGGCATTTACGATACTCAATTGGATGGATATTCTACAAATTCATTTAATGTAGCCTTCATGCCTAGTCTTGGCTTTGGATTGGGTTATCACATCGGAAAACGGGTTACCCTAGGTTTTGAACACAAAACTACGTTTACATTGCGTGATGATTTTGATGGTCTTGTTTCAACAGCAAGAGCTAAAAAAGATAGATATCATTATACTTCATTATACTTACAATTTAGATTTGGGGGTGGTCACTCAAATAATACTAGCACAAGTGTTCCGTGTAATCAACCTCGAATTAATGTATTACAACCAATAGGAGCCATTACTGTTACAAACCCGCAATACACTATTGAAGCAACAGTTGCTGAAGTAACAAGTTCAAACCAAATCAGCATAACCACTAATACAGGTCAAAACCTTCCATTCGAATATAATACTACCACCAAACAATTGCGTGTATCTGCTCAATTGGTTCCTGGAGTAAATTCATATACTATTCGCGTGTACAACAGTTGTGGTTTTGATAGTAAAGTAGTTAGTCTTACCTACCTTAATTGTACTTTACCAACCGCCGTTTTCACAAATCCTGCTAATGAAAATACAACCGTAAAAAATGCAGGCTATAGTTTTACTGCCGCTTTAACGGGAATAACGGATTTACAAGGAATCAAATTTTTCCAAAACAACGCACAAATTACCGGTTTTAGCTTTAACACGGTTAATGGATTATTTGTGAGTAATTTATCCTTATTACCGGGAGTTAATACTTTTAGACTGGAATTAATAAATGCTTGTGGTTCAAATGTCTTTAGTACTAGCTTAAATTATGACAATTGCGTTCCTCCTGTACTTTCATTAGTAACACCAAGTGCCACAGGTACAACTGTAAACACTCCACTGGCAGCTATTTCGTTCTTAGCCTCTAATATTGCAAATGCAAATCAGTTAAGCATCACGCAAAACGCTGTTATTGTTGGTCCAATCACATTGAATAATGGAAAGGCCACTTTAAATACATCCTTGAGTCCTGGCATAAATACATTTGTCGTGAATGCAACGAATGCTTGTGGCAACATATCGCAAACATTTACCATTGACTATCAAACATGTAACGCTCCCTTAATCACAATAGATAATCCATCTAGTTCAGGTTTAACGGTTACTGCACCTGCATTTGTATTAAAAGGTAAAGTAAGTAATATTGACTCGAAACAAAACGTGGTTATTCGCAATAACGGTAACGTGATTAACAGCCATACGTATTCGAAAGCATCAGGTTCATTAGAGGCAGCAATGACCTTAACAACTGGGCCTAATATTTTAACGGTAACAACCACTAATGGATGTGGCGTTGACGTGGAAACAGTGACAATTAATTACATTCCATGTATTGCTCCAGTTATTACTTTAGGTGCTATGAATAATGTAGTAACCAATTCTTCTTATTTGTTTTCGGCAACAATCCTTAATCAAGCGACTAACCAAGGAGTAAACCTTACTTTAAATGGTCAACCAATCAATTTCAGCTATAATAATGGAGTGTTAAGCTCAAGTGTTAATCTTGCAACTGGAAATAACACTTTTATTTTGACAGCTATAACGAGTTGTGGTCAAGCAAGCAAAACGTGGAATGTAACAAATAATAATTGCATTACTCCAACCATTTTATTAACATCACCTTCTGTTACAGGCACAACTGTAAATACTGCACCGTTTATATTCAAATCTATTTTAACTGGAATGACTTCCTCACAAGGAATTTCATTGACCTTGAATGGAAACACTAGTGCATTTACATTTGCAAATGGTGTGCTTACTAGCAATGTGAATTTATCCCCAGGTGTAAATACATTCAAGTTAACCATTCAAAATAATTGCGGTACCGCAACGAATGATGTGATTATAAACTATCAAAATTGTATTGCTCCAATTATTACTGTAGTTGATCCAATTTCTCAAAACACATCACTTACCACTCCTAGCATCGTACTGAAGGCAACACTTTTGAATGTATCAAATACGCAAAATATTTCAGTGAAATTAAATGGAATGGGTATTGCGTTTCAATACGCTTCTAATTTATTGACATCAACTTTAAATTTACAACCGGGAGCTAACACAATCTTAATCAGTTCAAGCAACGATTGTGGAACGGATTTAGAAGCTGTGAATTTAATTTATAATAACTGTACAGCTCCAGCCATTCAAGTCTCTAACATACCGTCATTGGTTACCACCACTTCTAATGCATTAGCAATTTCTGCAACGGTTACAGGATCAAATTTGAATCAAGGAATTACTTTCACTCAAAATGGTTCTATCGTTTCACATACATTAACAGGAAATACATTTAATGCTTCAATACAATTAGCTTCTGGTCCGAATGTTTTCGTTCTATC
Source organism: Lishizhenia tianjinensis (assembly GCA_945863425.1). Classification (GTDB taxonomy): domain Bacteria; phylum Bacteroidota; class Bacteroidia; order Flavobacteriales_D; family Crocinitomicaceae; genus UBA952. The sequence continues at coordinate 5,735 of CAMBBW010000036.1, read as the reverse complement.
CTCGGTAAATTCATGCGGTGCGGATACAAAAACTTTCACTGTTAACTATGCCCCTTGTATTGCTCCAACTGTTACCATTACTAATCCAGCAAATACAAATCAGACACTAAATACGGGTAATTTCACCTTCCAAGCAGTTACGCAAAACGTTAATTCAGCTTCAGAATTGATTTTGATTCATAATGGGTTGTCTATTACCAATTTAAACTTCAATAATGGTCAGCTCGTTGCACCTCTCACCTTGACTGCTGGAATAAATACGATTGTATTAACGTCAACAACTGGATGTGGAACAAGTACGAAAACGATAATCATCAATGGGAAAAATTGTGATGCTCCGTTCATTACCGTAAATTCTCCAGTAAATTTGACAAGTACTGTAAACAATGCACAATTTACGCTTCAAGCATCCATTACGAATCTTACAGTGAATCAAACAATTTCTTTATCAAATAATGGAAATCAAATCTCAGGCTATAATTATTCTAATGGACAATTAACTGCTTCAATCACATTAGTTGCGGGTCAAAACACCCTAGTTTTAGCTTCAAGCAATGAATGTGGAAATAATTCTAAAACAATTGTTGTTAATTACGCTGCACCTTGTAATCCATTAGCAATTAATTTCTTGAATTCCATTCCATCCGGTGGTTCAACAAATGCTACGAGTTTAGCGCTAAGTGCTCAAATTCAAAATTACACAGCAAATACTACCGTTACGGTTAAAGTAAATGGAAATCCAACATCTAATTACACGAACATTAACGGGTTAATTTCAGGCCAAATTAATTTACCAAATGGTACATTGACCGTAGAAATCAGTGCAACGAACAACTGTGGAACGGCAACTGAAACCTATTCCATTTCAAGATGTAAAGATGCTACAATAACACTCAATACACCGTCTACACTTGTTTCTACTACCGCAAGTTCTTCACAGGTGGTGAAATTCAACGTTGCTAATGCCTCAGCTGCTAATCAAATTGTTTTAAAACTAAATGGTCAAGCTATTTCTGGAATTTCATTGAATGGAAATGAGGTAAGCGCTAACTTGAATCTGGCTCAAGGAGCAAACGTGGTTGAGATTACCGTAAATAATGGGTGTAACACCGTAAATCAGGTGATTACAATCAATCAAACTCTTCCTTGTAATCCATTAGCAATTAATTTCTTGAATTCTATTCCTTCTGGTGGTTCAACAAATGCTACGAGTTTGGCGCTAAGTGCTCAAATTCAAAATTACACAGTAAATACTACCGTTACGGTTAAAGTAAATGGAAATCCAACATCTAATTACACGAACATTAACGGGTTAATTTCAGGACAAATTAATTTACCAAATGGTACATTGACCGTTGAAATTAGTGCCGCTAACAACTGTGGTACGGCAACTGAATCCTATTCAATCTCAAGATGTAAAGATGCTACCATTACATTGGGGTCTCCATCTGGAAACTCTACCACAACTACGAATGCTTCACAAAACGTTTCTTTCAATGTTGCCAATGTTTCGAATGTAAACCAAATTCAATTCACATTAAATGGGCAACCAATTACTGGATTTAATTTCTCCGCAAACAGTGTTAGTGCCAACTTAAATCTTCAACAAGGAACAAATGTGGTTGAGATTTCAGTAAATAATGGGTGTAATGTTGCCACAAAAACAATTACCATAATTTACAATCCAATTGTAGTTGAGCAAACAATTCTAATTTGTGTAACTCCTGTAGACAATCCAAAAAATCAACAAACAATAGAAATTCCAATTTCACAATGGCCTGCATACCAAGCTCAAGGTGCTGTTTTAGGAGCATGCCCGCAGATAGATTTAAATGATCACCGTGACACAACAGGACTTGATAATGGGAATGATTCTAATTCAGGAAATGGACAAGATAATTCAGGCTCTGAAAACGGTAATAATGGTCAGGTAAATAATGCTGATGGCGTTGATGGTTCTAATCCAGATCAAGGTGGTGGAGGCCCAAATGGATCAACGGATCAAAGTGGAACTGTGGGTAATGAAAATGGGAACGGATCAGAAAACCCAACTAATGGAAACTTAACAACTACAGATACTACTAATGTGAATGGAAATAATTCAGGAAATGGAAACGGAAATAATGGCCACGGAAATAATGCGGATGGCGTTGATAGTTCTAATCCTGGTCAAGGAGGCGGAGGACCAAATGGAACAGTAGATCAAAGTGGAACCGTTGATGATGAGAACAGTAATGGCAATGTCAGTAATGGAGCTGGAACCAATACAGGTGTAGGAAACAGCAATGGAAACGGAAATTCAAATGGTAATGGTAACGGGAATAACAAAACACAAACTATTACAACACCAAAACCCAATGTGGTTAGTCCTAAAAATTCCACTACCACCCCGCAACAAACTAATACAACACCGAAAAACACCGTAACACCAAAGCCAACTACTACCAAACCTACTCCGTCGAAACCTGCAGAAACAAAACCTGCAGTTATAAAACCAACAATAACAAAACCAACTGAAACGAAGCCAGTAGAATCAAAACCAACTGAAACAAAGCCTGAACCTCCAAAAGTGATAAAAAAAGGAGGGAATTAAAATACAAGGGTCGGAAGAAATTCCGGCCTTTTTTATTCAATATACATTTTCTATATAGAATGATTTTGTGTATATTCGCAGCCTAAAATTTTTGAAATGGCTTTAATTGGAAAAATTCGTGAAAAATCTTGGTTGTTAATACTAATCATTGGGCTTGCATTGGTTGCATTTATCCTTTCTGATTACAAATCTATTATGGGTGGCTACTCCGATCAGTACGGTTTAGGAACAGTCTATGGAACTAAGGTTGTTGGTCAAAAATATGAGGTAGCTGTTCAAAGATTTGAGCAACAAGGTAGAATGCAAGCGCAACAGCAGCAAAAAGAATTCACGCAACAAGATCAAGAAACGGCGAACGAGCAAGCCTGGAATTTTGTAGTAGACAATGAAATTTTAACCAAAGAATATGAAAATTTAGGAATCGAAGTAGGAGATGCTGAATTTAAAGCATATTTATTCGGAAATGATGGTTTTGCTGTACTTCCGGAAATTGCTCAAGGTTTTACTGACTCTGTAACTGGTGTTCTAAACAAAAAAAGTTTGGAGGCTAGAATTAAAGAAATGTCAACATCTAAAACAGCGGATGTTAAAAAACAATGGGATGAATTAAAGGTTAATTTCATTGAAAAAAGAAAATCTGAAAAATACACAGCATTAATCGGTCAAGGAGTTTATGTTACTTCGCTTGAAGCTGAGGATGAGTATTACGCTCAAAAAGAGACAAAAAGTATTTCTGTGGTGGTAAAAAAATTCAGTGAATTAAACGATGCTGAGTTTAAGGTTACAGATGCGGAATTAAAAGATTACTACGAAAAACACAAGGAAGATAAAAAATACGCAATTCAAGAGTCTAATCGTGAGGTGAAAGTGATGGATTTTGTTGTTGTTCCTTCAAAAAAAGATACAATTGACATTAGAAAGAAAATGGACGCATTGAAAAGTGGATTTGCTAAAACCAATAATGATTCCATATACATTTATAAAAACAGTGAGTTAAAACTATATTCTTCTGGTAAGCAAGCTACAGCGGTTCCTGAAGGTCATCCAAAAGCGAATCGATTCCTTACATATCCACGTGATTATGATACATTGTTCAAAACAGCTACTATTGGAACACTAGTTGGCCCCTATTTCTCTAACGGAAACATCCTTGTATCAAAAGTAATTGGATTTACTCCTTCCAGATTGAAAGCAAGACATATTTTGATTGGAAATAATCAATCTACGGATTCCACTGTATTGAAACAAAAGAAAAACTTAGCCGATAGTTTATTCAAATTAATTACTAAAGACAATTTTGAAGAATTTGTAAAAAAACACAGTACTGATCAACCATCCATTGAAAAAGGTGGCGTTTATGAAGATTTCTTAGAAGGTGAGATGGTGAAAGAATTTGGAGAATTTTGTGCTACTCAACCGATTGGAACCATTGGAGTTGTAAAAACACAATTCGGTTACCACATCATTGAAGTAATGGAAAGAGATAATACATTATTCCCTGTACTTGCTTCAGTTGCTAAAGTTTTCAAATCTAGCCAAGAAACGACGGATGAGAGAGAAAACGAGGCTTATACATTCATAGAAGATTTAGATAAAAAACTGACAGCAGTAGAAGACTTGTACAAACGATCTATTTTATTTGATACGTTGGTAAGTCAGAAGAAAAAAACGGTTCGACCTATCACTATTTTCGACAACAAGCCTGCTATACAAGGTTTCAACTCATCTTTTGTAGAAGATAAACTATTGAAATTTGCTTATGATTCTAAAGCGGTGGCTGGAATGATTCTTACAACCCCAATTAAAGATAAAGACAAATACATCGTTGCTTACTTATCCTCTATCAAGAAAAAAGGAACACCTACTTTTGATGATGTGAAGGCGCGTATGGAAAAGGAACTAATTGAAGAGAAAAAATTCAAGCGTGTTTCCAATCAGTTAAGCGTAGATAAAACATTAGAAGACATGGCGCGCAGAGCAAATGTTCAGATTGTAAAAGCAGAAGTTACATTCGGAAATCCTCAAATTGCAAATGTTGGTTTCGAGCCAGACGTGATTGGAGCGATTTTCTCTGGTGTAAAAGATGGTCAGCGAACCAAAGCGATTAAAGGGAAATCGGGGATTTTTATCGTACGGGTTGATGCAACTAAGAAAGCTCCGGCAACTGCATCGTTTAAAGTGGAGAAAGAACAAATGCTTGGATCTTCAAGAGGTGCTATTCAAGGTCAATTTATGGGAGCTCTTCGCAAGAAAGCTGAAGTTATTGATAACCGTCGCTTTAATCGATTGGGAATAATCAGAGAGTAATTTATGCATGGGTAATCAGCAAAGAATTATTGTTTCTGTTACCAATGATTTAGTTACTGATAATCGCGTACACAAGATCTGTCAATTTCTTGTATCAGAAGGATATAGCGTTACGCTTGTCGGAAGAAAATTAAAAGAAAGTCTCGCACTATCCGAAAGAGAATATGCAACGAAGCGATTATATCTTTTGTTTCGAACCGGTCCCCTATTCTACCTCGAGTTTAACCTGAGATTGTTTCTTTACCTCCTTGTAAATCGATCAAACATCTTAGTTTCAAATGACTTAGATACACTGTTACCAAACTTTCTTGTTTCAAGATTAAAATCCGTAAAACTAGTTTACGATTCGCATGAGTATTTCACGGAGGTTACGGAACTGGTAGAGCATCCCTTTAAGCAAAAGATTTGGCAAAAATTAGAGCGATGGATTTTTCCTAAGCTCAAGAATGTCTATACCGTGAATCATTCCATTGCTGAGATTTATCACCAAAAGTATAGCGTTCCTGTTCAAGTTGTTCGAAATGTTGCTCCACTCTTTTATCATTCAGAAAAGAAGAGCAGAGAATTGTTAGGTTTACCTTTGGATAAATTCATTATCATTCTACAAGGTTCCGGTATCAACAAAAAAAGAGGTGCTGAGGAAGCTGTTGAAGCCATGAAAAGTATTGAGGGTGCACTATTACTTATTATCGGTGGAGGCGATGTTTTATCCATCTTAAAAAAACAAGTAGAAATTAATTCTTTGGACAAAAAAGTTATGTTTTTACCAAAGATGCCTTATTCAGAAATGATGTACTATACATGCAATGCAGATTTAGGTTTAGCCATTGATCAT
>CAMBBW010000035.1 GCA_945863425.1 Lishizhenia tianjinensis | reverse complement strand
GTGGGTTTGCACAGGCAACATGTATTACAGGTGCGGCGACAGAGGACGTTTGGTTTTCATTTACGGCAATTGGTACTGATGTATTAATTTCTGCATCCGGAATTGGAGCTGGAGGTACTATGAATCGTCCAAGAATTGCTATTTATTCGGGAAACTGTGCTACTACGATCAATCAATTAGGTTGTGCGAACGGTACTGCTGGTTCTGGTGTTACCCAACTTTACCAATCGGCATTAACTCCAGGAACCATTTATTATGTGAGAATAAGCACACTTACCAATAACGAAGGAACTTTTGAATTGTGTCTAAATAACTATACTCCTGCATCAAATCCTGGGGCTGATTGCGGGGGAGCTGCATATTTATGTAGTAATAATCCAGTGAGTGTCGGAGTATTAAGTGGCGGTGGTCAAAATACGGATGAACCTGAAGCATCCTCGTGTATGGAAGTGCCCGGTGCGGATGAAGGAAATTCCTCATGGTTTACATTTACATGTGGAACACCAGGAGCTTTGACTTTTAACATTATTCCCGTAAACCAAAATGATGATATCGATTTTATGGTCTTCCAACTTAATGGAACAAATCCATGTGGAGCGCGAACGGTAATTCGATGTAATGCATCCGCTTTTTTAAATCCAAATGGAGCGGTTGGATTAAATTTAACCGATACCGATGTTTCAGAAATGCCGGGTGTTAACGCTGGTAATAATTCATATTGTCAATTTGTTAATATGACCGTAGGTACAAGCTATGCAATATTAGTTAACAACTTTAGTACTTCAGGTGGATTTACACTTAGTTTCGGAACTGGTGCTGGTACGGGGACATTTTTAGGGCCTAATCCCGTCATTACGGCAAATCCAACAACTATTTGTGCAGGGGAAACAGTAACTTTTGATGCCTTAAATTCGACAAATGTTGCTGCTAATGGCTATAGTTGGAATTTTAATAATGGCGGATCACCAACTTCTGCCTCTGGTATTGGTCCACATTCTATAACATATGCTAATCTCGGAGTATATACTGCGATTTTGAATGGAACAAATACCGCAGGATGTTCAGATGTTGCTTTTGTAACAATTAATGTAACTGCGCCGGTTCTTCCCACTTTTAATCAAATTTCACCAATTTGTGTGGGAGGAACGATTAATCTACCTTCTCTTTCGATCAATAATATATCGGGTATATGGAGCCCAGCAATTGATAACACAACCACAACGACCTATACTTTTACTCCAAACTTATCTGAATGTGCTCTTCCAACTACAATGACTATTGTTGTTAATCCGGGACAAACAATTACACAAGGAATAGATATAACGAATTGTGTAAATGTACCTATTCCAACACTATCCTTTACTTTTGGGGGAACAGCAAACGGCGCAATTGCAACTGGTCTTCCTGTTGGATTAACCTCTCAAATTGTAGGTTCAAATTTATTGATAAACGGAACACCTACTACAATTGGTGTTTATCCATATACTGTTACTACAACTGGAATTAATTGTTCAGTAGTAAATACAACTGGTATTATAACAATTACGAATTCAATTGTACCCATTTTCAGTTCAATAGGACCATTTTGCCAAAACAGTTCGGCTTCTGTTTTACCTTTGATATCTAATAATTCCCCATCGATAACAGGAACGTGGAATCCTTTATCCATAAATACAAGCACTGTTGGAATTCAGACACTTACATTCAATCCAGATCCAAATCAATGTGCTAGTTTGACTACTATTGATATAGAAATCACACCTTTAGAATTACCAACCTTTCCAACATTTGGTCCATTTTGTGTAAATGAAACGATCAATCAAGCTACTTTACCACAGTCGTCTAATGAAGGTGTTATTGGAACTTGGAATCCATCAACTATCTCAACTACAGTTGCAGGTATATCAACATATCTTTTTACTCCAAATGCGAACCAGTGTTCAACTGTCGCATCATTATCAGTTGTAGTTAATGATCCTATATCTCCATCGTTTAATCAACTTGGTGCATATACACAAAACCAAATACCTGGAGTTTTACCTATTCAATCCAATGATAATCCGAGTATTTCTGGATCTTGGTCCCCTACAACAATAGAAACCAGTGCTATAGGTCAATTTACCTTTACTTTTACTCCAGATCCCAATTCATGTTCTATTCCAGTAACAATGGATGTAGCCGTACAAGATGAAACAGTTTTTTATATACCGAATTCATTTACACCAGATCAAGATGAACACAATCAAATGTGGGGGCCAATTTTCACACAAGGATATGATCCATATAATTTCGAATTGAGAATTTTCAATAGATGGGGTGAAACGATTTGGTTAAGTTACAACGCAGATACAAAATGGGATGGCTCTTATGGAAACAATGGTTTACCTGTTCCTCAAGGGATCTATACGTATAAGATCGTGTATAAAATTAAAGACGTAGATAAACGAATTATACTTACCGGACATATAAATTTAATTCGGTAAGAAATTATTCTATACCAGTTTTACTTAGTCTTTTCAGATCATTCCGCGTATAATTCCTTTATCAGAAGATTCAATAAAGTCCAAAATCAATTGACGCATTTCACTGGCAGGAATTGTTTGTTTCACTTGTTCGATCGCCTTTGTAATGTTACTATTTTGAACATATAATATTCTATATATATCCTCAATTTCTCGAACCGTCTCATCCGTGTATCCGCGTCTTCTAAGTCCAACAGAATTTACACCAGCAAATGTAAGTGGTTCTCTAGCAGCTTTAATGAATGGAGGCACGTCTTTTCGAATTAACGATGCTCCACCAATAAAGGCATGTGTTCCGATATGGGCAAATTGTTGAGCAGCTACCTTTCCTTCTAAAATTGCATAATCATCAATAATTACGTGACCAGAAAGGCCTGTATAACTGGCAAGAATGACATTGTTTCCAATTTGACAATCGTGAGCCACATGAACGTATGTCATTAGTAAACAGTTATTTCCTATACTAGTTTTCCATTTATCTTTGGTGCCACGATGTATCGTTACGCATTCTCGAATAATCGTATTATCTCCAATAAAAACAGATGTTTCTTCTCCATCGAATTTCAAATCTTGAGGAACTACTCCAATAACAGCTCCAGGAAAGATTTCACAATTTTCACCAATGACTGTTCCTGGATAAATCGATACGTTTGAATGAATTCTAGTATTCGAACCAATAATTACATTTTCATGAATCATCGAGAATGGATCAACTCTGACATTTTGACCAATAGTTGCTTTAGATGATATGGATGCTAAATTACTTATCATTCTTGTTTGTCTTTGACAACTTGAGCTAACATTTCGGCCTCACTCACCACCTTTCCATTTACATAGGCTTTTCCGATCATTTCAACCAATCCTCTGCGAATAGGCGATTTCAGGAAGAGTTCAAATACAATTGTATCTCCTGGAACAACTTTTTGTTTAAATTTCACGTTATCTATTTTCATGAAATAGGTGGAATATAAATGTGGTTCCTCCACTTTACTCAAAGCAAATATTCCGCCTGTTTGCGCCATCGCCTCCAACTGAAGAACGCCTGGAAAAATAGGATTACCAGGAAAATGGCCCGTAAAAATAGGTTCATTCATGGTGATATTCTTTACACCAATTATAGAATCCTCATTTATTTCCATGATTTTATCAATCATTAAAAACGGGAAACGATGAGGTAACATATTTTCGATATCCGTGATTGAGAATAAAGGTTCTTTCGTTAAGTCGAATTTTCGACCTTCGTTTTGTTGTTTTTTAATTTGTTCTTTCAATACTTTAGCAAAGCGCACGTTTCCAGAATGTCCTGGCCTTGCTGCTAAAATATGAGCTTTGATAGGTTTTCCAACTAATGCCAAATCTCCAACAATATCTAGCAATTTATGCCTAGCTGGCTCATTTTCATATTGAAGTTTTGTGCTATTTAACACTCCTATACCCTCTATTGTAATGGTTAAATTTTCTTTTCCTAAAAGCTTGGCTAAGCGATCTAATTCTTCCTGAGGTACATCCGCCTTATCTACAAGGACTATTGCATTATCTAAATCACCGCCTTTTATCAAATTATTATTTGCCAAGTACTCCAGTTCCCTTAAGAACACAAATGTTCTACAACCAGCAATATTTGTATTAAACTCATTAATTTGATACATACTCGCATGTTGTGTCCCTAAAACTGGTGAGTTGTAATCTACCATTACAGTAATTCGATAATTCTCATCAGGAATAGCTAAAAACTCAATTCCTTTATCTAGATCTTCCCAAGGAATATTTTCGGTTAATTCAAAATATTCTCGTTCAGCATTTTGTTCGATTACCCCAACCATTTGAATTGCTTTAACAAAAGGTAATGCGCTTCCGTCCATAATTGGAACTTCCGGAGCGTCCAGTTTTATCAAAGCATTATCTACTTGACAACCAACAAGACTCGCCAAAATGTGCTCGGTAGTATAAACCCGTCCACCATTTTGCTCCAAGGTTGTTCCGCGATCTGTTGAAATAACATTATCAACATCTGCTTTAATAATAGGTTGATTCGGTAAATCTATTCGTTGAAATTTGTAACCAAAATTCTCAGCTGCTGGATGAATTTCAACGGATACTTTTTCACCAGTATGAAGTCCAATTCCAATAATTTTTATAACATCTTTTAATGTATGTTGTTTTTCAGACATATACCTAATTTAATCGTTATTGATTTCTTTTATTTGTTTTTCTAATTCTTGTATTTTTTTCAGTAAAAATGGAAGTTTACGAAATCCAAAATACGATTTTTTAAATTCATCAAGTGGAATACCAGGAGAACCCATAAATGTATCTGCAGTTTTAATGCTTGATGGAATTCCAGATTGAGCTACGATTTTTGTATCATTGGCAATGTGTAGGTGTCCACTTATTCCTGCTTGACCTCCAATTAATACGCGTTCACCAATTTTTGCAGAACCTGCAATACCAGCTTGAGCAGCCATTGCCGAATTTTCCCCAATATCTACATTGTGTGCAATTTGGCAAAGATTATCAATTTTAACTCCCTTTCGAAGAAACGTAGAGCCCATAGTTGCACGGTCGATTGTTGAATTTGATCCAATCTCTACATCATCCTCAATTATTACATTTCCAATTTGTGGAACTTTTTTAAACACTCCATTATCATCAGGGGCAAAACCAAAACCATCGGCACCAATTACTGCGCCTGCATGAATGATACAATTTGAACCAACCTTGCAATCTGCATAAATTTTAACTCCTGGATGAAGAGTGGTATTTGCTCCAATTTCTACATTTTCTCCAATAAAAACATTTGGATATATAACAACACAATCAGCGATTATCACATTGTCTGAAATATAAGCAAATGCACCAATGTATGGATCATTTCCAATTTTTGCAGAATCTGAAATAAAAACAGGCGATTCGATTTTTGGTTGTTTCTTGTTTAACTGACTATACATTTCCAATAATTGAGCAAAACAAGAATATGCATTTTCTACTCGAATCAAAGTGAGATTTTCAGGTAATGATTTTGAAGGGATAAAGGACTGATTAACAATACAAATCGAGGATTTTGTTGTGTAGATATGCTCCTCATATTTAGGATTTGCTAAGAAAGATAAAGATCCCTCACAACCCTCCTCAATTTTCGCTAAATCAGAAACAGTAACACTAGGGTTACCCTGAATTGTACCAGTTATAATACCCGCAATCTGTTCAGCAGAAAATTTCATTAATCAAAGATAAGTAATTGATTTTCTTATCTCGAAAATAATTCCATCAATTATTAACAGTTGAAACATCAAAACTGTTAACAATACACTGTTTCAAGCAAAAACTAATCTTCAATATGTATTGGATAAAGCACAAATTCCTTCCATTGATAGGTTATTTTAACTGTATCAGTATCCTTTATTGTTTGAAAATACACTTTATCAGCATTTGGCTTTGAATGATTGTAGAGTGAATATCCTTTTTTTGTTAGCGTTCGAATGTAATTAGTTCTATCTAATCCAGTATGTACAAGTTTCTTTTGTAAGGAAGTGGACTCATCGAAATTTACCATTGAGTATTTACCTGATGGAACATGAAGGATTTTAAAATAGACATCATCATTCAATTTTTTCAATTGATTTTTTTGTAGATGAACCACTGCGATATATGAATCAGGTAAAAATGAAACATAAAATTGCGGTATAACTGTTTTTATGCCCTCTTTAATTTTAAAAAAATATGTTTTTTCAATTGAATCTTTGCTGCTTTGACTAAAATCGACCTCGTAATTGGATAAAAACAATTCCATAGAATCGATTTTCAAGAGCGGATTTTCAGAAATAATTATTTTACGTAAAATTGTTTCCTTTACTTTATTTTCAGGAAGCCAAGAACAGCCTCTATTCTGAAAAAAGAATATAACCATAATCAAACCAATTCCAAATCCAATTAGATAATAAACGAGCCTTCGTAAAAAAGTATATTGCATCATGCTACAAATCTAACTAAGAGTTTTCAATTTACGTTTGATGTTAAAAAAAAAGCACAGCCGAAGCCATGCCCTTTGCTGCATATTTCTATACAGTAAATTATTGTTTTACTAATTGGATTTCACAATTTAGTTGAATATCATCTGCAAGTACAACATTTCCAGCCTCAGTTACCGCACTCCAAGTTAATCCAAATTCGCTTCTTTTAATTTTTCCTGTTAATGCCATTCCAGCTTTTGTTTGACCATATGGATCAACAGCAATGCCAGCATAATCCATTGTCAAAACCACTGGTTTTTCAATCCCCTTTATGGACATTTTGCCAGCTATTTCGAAATCTGAATCACTTTTTTTTGTAATCGAATCTGAATGAAACGTCAATTTAGGGAATGAAGCTGAATCAAAAAAATCAGTTGATTTCAAATGACCATCTCTATCTGCAACACCAGTATTGATTGAATCAATAGATGCTTCAAAATTGAATTTAGCTGATGAAAAATCATCATTCGTTAACAGAGCGCTAGCAGTGAAATCACCAAATTTCCCAACTACATTTGAAATCATCATGTGACGCACTTTAAAGCCAATTTCGCTGTGCATGTTATCAATTTTCCAATTTGTTTCCATATTTTATTAATTTTATGGTGCAAATGTCGATATGAATTTTTGAAAATTTCATGACATAGGTTAAGAAATAAATTAACACCAATTAAAATATGAAATCATTACCATTTATTGTTCTTCTTCTTTTTGTAAATGCTGTAAATAGTCAGATTGAAGTAATGAAAAAACCAAAAAAAGATACCTTGTTTAGAAATAAAGCTTACGGATTTTTAAATATTACTAATGTAAATCGAACTTTGAGTCCAAATCAAGATTTTCTTCCGCAAGATATTGGCGATCGAGCCAATGAAACGCCATTAAAAACCTATTCTTTTGGCTTGGGTTTAAAAGGGCATATTACAAAAACTATTATTTGGGATGGGGGAATTTCATACCTCCAAAATGGTGAGCAATATGAGTTTAGTCCTATAACCAATGATACTAGTTTCAGTTATCAGACCTATTATAAATATATTGCCATGCCTTTACGATTGAATTTCACTGTTGGAAAAACATTTCAATTCTATGGTGGTGTTGGAATTCTACCTCAGCTTTTTTTATCTTATAGACAAAATCAACAATGGGAAACATCATTGGGTAGCAAAGGATCCGAAGTAATTAAAACTAAGAATAATTATAACTCATTTATTACCAGTATTTTATTTAACCTAGGATTAAGTGTTACTGCAGATAATGGGTATGGTTTATTTATTTCACCGGAATATCGTTATCAATTACAGAATGGATATGGAAAATTATCGTCCTTTGTCCACAAAAATTTTGGTCTGGGAATTTCTTTTGGAATAAGTAAGGAACTATAAGTTATTCTTTTACTTCTTTGTATCCGGGGAATTTTTTACGGTCATACACGAATTTCGATTCTTCAACTGCTGGATTTGAAGTGAATTTAGTGATCGAATAAGTCATCACCGTTCCATCTTTAGAAGTCAATGTAGCTTTAGATAAATCATTAGATGTTTTAGCAATATAAAGCACAATTGATTTATAGGTGGCCTTCGTGCTTTTTGGAGCTAGAGATATTACATGAACTGTTTTTCCGTTCAGTGTTGTTTCTTTTGTATAGGTATTCGTGAAACCGCTTTCCCAAAGAGTCATAAGTTTTTTTGGATTCATATTTTCATCATCATTAGAACTCGCATCGGAAATGTAAACTGTTTTACCATCTTTTACAACGGTCCACGTTTTTACACCATTCGAGATAATTGTATTTCCACCGTAAGAAGCATAAAATTTTTGAGCTTTCACCCAGCCTTTTCCGGTTTGATTTTGATTTAATCCAGATTTTGTGTTTTTAACATTGGCGCTAAACTCTACGTAAAACGATTTTAAATCTTTAATTCTTTTAGATACAGAATTAAGAATTGTCTGAGACTTTGATTGTGCAACTCCCGAGGATGCAATGAAAGAAAACAACAACAAAACAAATAAACTTCTCATACATTTTAATTTCGCGACAAATATCTAAAATTATGCCAGATTAAAAAAAGACTTGCTTAGATTTCTTTTTGAATTTATTAACACAACTTAAATTTGCACTTAATTTATTTTAATTTTATTCAAACATAATTGATTCCGAAGTGTTTTAACTCAAATTACTTCATGAGCGATAATTCTAATTTTGTTAATCCAATAGATCCCGATAAAATCACTGATAAGCCTGGTTTAATTGAATTCCCGCATACAGTTGGCGGAGCTATGATAAAGCCTGAAGACCAAGGAAAGCTGAAGGGTAGAGCGGTGGCGGCTATGGAATTCCAAACTGACATGCAATTAAATCAGATTTATGAACAAATGCAATTGCTGGCTAATCAAGTAAAAACGCTAAACGATAGAAAAATTATTTCTCAATTTATTTATACCGCAGAAATTAGATTTGAACCCTTCATAAATCATATTTATCATCTCTATACACGAGAAAACGCTACATTTTTACTTTCCCTAGTAGGGCCTAATGACTGGGGACGAACCAAACAAAAGTTGTCTTTTGTAGCAAGTGTTAAGCTATTGGCAGATCATACGTGGGATATTCTTGAAAAAAATCCGGAATTTAACTTCTAATTTTTTACACTCGTTTTTGCTGCATTTTCATTCATATTATTCAATATTTCTTCATATAAATCGGACATTTCTTTGTCTGATTTCGCATAATGATCAAAACTTTTATTGAATTGTTCCAACGTTACGTTCTTGGATTTCAATAATGAATCTCTTGAAATAAAAAGTGCTTCTTTGTAATTTTCAAATGAAAAATACGTATTTTGAAGATGCGTTTCGATTAAAACTAATTCCTCAAAAATAGAACAAGTTTGTTTCTTCGATAAAACAGATTCATTACTCTCCAATTTCAATTGGCTATTTGAATTGTCGCACGAACAAATTACGATTATGGAAAGAAATACAAATATCCTCATCATCGATTGAAACCTAACCGAGCTCCAGTAACACCTTCAATTATTTTATTTTTAGCATAAACGATGTTGCCATTAACGAACGTACTGTCAATTTCATTTGAAAAAACATATCCTTCGAAAGGAGACCATTTGCACAATGATAGTATCGAATCTCTAGTCACCGCAGTAGTTTTGGAAGGATTTACTAAAACTAAATCAGCAAAATATCCTTCGCGAATAAATCCCCGATCTTTAACTTGAAATAATTCGGCTGGAGCATGGCTCATTTTTTCCACCATTTTTTCAATCGTAATCTTTCCTTCCTTTACTTTTTCAAACATGGCAAGCAATGCATATTGCACCAATGGGCCACCAGAAGGGGCTTTTATATATGCATGAGATTTTTCCTCCAATGTATGTGGCGCATGATCTGTAGCAATTACATCAATCACATTCGTATTGACGGCATGCATAATTGCATCTCTATCTGACCTTTTTTTAATCGCTGGATTCCATTTAATAAAGTTTCCTAACCTTTCATAATCCTCATCAGTAAACCAAAGGTGATGAATACAAGCTTCGGCAGTAATTCGTTTTTCTTTCAACGGAATCTGATTGGAAAATAATTCAAGTTCCTTTTCCGTGCTAATATGCAAAATATGAAGTCGAGAATTGTATTTTTTAGCCAAAGAAACCGCGTAAGAGGAAGATTTATAACAGGCTTCCTCGTTCCTTATCAAAGGATGAAATTTAGGTGGAATAGTTTCACCGAACTCTTCAATGTAACGCTGAAAATTTTGTTTAATCATTGGGTCATCTTCACAGTGAGTGGTAATGATTGTTGGAGAATGCTCAAAGACAGCCTCTAGTGCCTTGGGATCATCGACCAACATATCTCCAGTGGAAGAGCCCATGAATATTTTAACCCCACAAATTTCTAAAGGATTAATTCGTTTTATTTCTTCGATATTCGAATTTGTAGTACCCAAGTAAAAGGAATAATTTGCTAAAGAAGTTTTCTCAGCAACAGTATATTTTCCCTCTAATTTCTCAATAGTAACGGCACTTGGTACTGTATTTGGCATTTCCATGAACGAAGTTATTCCACCGGCTACGGCAGCTCTTGATTCCGAGAAAATAGTGGCCTTGTGAGTCAAACCAGGTTCCCTGAAATGAACTTGATCATCTATACAACCAGGAATTAAAAACAATCCTTCAGCATTTATTTCTTCAACATTAGCCGTGTTAGTAATTGAATTTGCAATTTTCTCTATCCGACCATTCAATATAAGAACATCTGATATGAATTGTTTGCCTTCATTCACAAGTGTTGCTTGTTTAATTAGGTAATTTGCCATCACTTAAAATTTATTTTTCGCATTTTCCAGACACCAAAAAAAGCTTCTTTAAAGATTCCGCTTGACATTTTTGACTGACCATAAAGTCTATCTATAAAAGTTATTGGAACTTCTGTAATTTTGAATCCTAGTTTATGTGTTGCATATTTCATGCAAATTTGGAAAGCATATCCTTTGAAAATAATTACGTCAAAGTTAATTGATTCGAGTACTTTTCTTCGATAACATTTAAAGCCCGCTGTAGTGTCTTTAATTGATATCCAAAGTATTAATCGAACATAAACACTGGCAAAATACGACATTAAAATTCGATCCCAGGGCCAATTTTTAACACGTCCACCAGTAATATATCTTGATCCAATGCTTAAATCGGAACCATTTTTGCAAGTTTCATAGAGGTGAATTAAGTCGGCTGGGTCATGCGAAAAATCACAATCCATTTCAAAAATGAACTCATAATCTCTTTTTAATGACCAATTGAATCCATGAATGTAGGCGGTCCCAAGACCAAGTTTACCTGCTCTTTTTTCTAAGAAAATTCGATTGGGGAATAACTCCATTTGTTGCGCTATGGCATCCGAAGTTCCATCTGGAGAGTTATCATCGATAAATAATATATCAAATTCTTTGGGTAATTCCATTAGAGTCTTGACCATTTTATCAATGTTCTCAAGTTCATTGTACGTTGGAATTATAACTATAGAATCGGACACTTTTTCTTTAATCAAACGAAATTAATCAATATTAAAATATAACTGTGTACTTTTAATAAAATTGTATATAAAAATGAAAAATCATTCAGCACCAACACTTTCAGCTATTCGTTGGAAATTGTTTTGGCTTGGGGTTTTCAAGATTCCATTGCTTTATTTTGTTAGACCTAAACTGATATCGATAAATTCAAATGAAGTACATGTGAAGATTAATTTAAGTAGACGCACAAAAAACCACCTTAATTCCATGTACTTTGGAGCATTGGCCGTTGGAGCTGATCTAGCCGCTGGCATTCATGCTTTCTATTTTGCTGAAAAACACAACAAAAAAATATCTTTTTCATTCAAATCTATGAACGTTGAATTTATTCAACGAGCGGAAACAAATATTACCTTTTTTTGTAGTCAAGGTCAACTTATCGAACAAGCAATTTTGGATAGTTGTAACGAAAAACAAAGAAAAAACCAGCTTATTGAGGTAAGTGCTTTTGATTTAAATCATGTACTTGTTGCCCAATTTTATATGGAATTATCGATAAAAGTTCTTTAATACCCTTTTATGAACTTCTGAAACTACAATTCTATGATTATATTTGTAGAAATAATTTTATCCTATGAATAGTTGGTTTACAGTTAAAGTAAAATATACTCGACAATTAGAAAATGGAACATTTAAACGTGTTTCTGAACCATATTTACTTGCAGCAATGTCATTTACAGATGCCGAAGCAAGAATATATGAAGAATTAGGCGCAAGAATTCGTGGTGAATTCAATGTAATTGGGATTTCAAGAACAGAATTACATGATATTTTCGTGTACGACGATGCCGATGTTTGGTATAAATGCAAAATTACCTACGACAAAGTAGATGAGGATGGCGAAAAAAGCAAGAAAATAGCTCAACAATTTTTGGTATCCGCTCATTCTGTTAAAGATGCCTTTGATCGCATTCAAGAAAGTATGGCTGCTTATATGGTTGACTTTGAAATTCCTTCTATCACTGTTTCACCAATTGTAGAGATTTTTCCTTTTAATGATGAAAGTGAAGCTGCTCCAGAATCACGAATTTTACCTAAAGTAGAAGAAATAGAAGATATTCCAACCAATGGAAGTTTTTATTCGGCACCTGGAAGTGATGAAGATGAGGAAATTGAAAGCGAGATTATTGATGAGCATGACGTCACTGAGACAGAATAAATGAGTGAATTTCTAGAAAATTTACGCAATGATCACCAAGATTTTGATTCTGGAAATCTCTTGGATTATTTCCCTGAAAATCCATTAGAGTTGTTTGAATTATGGTTTAAAGATGCTTTAGAGCAAAAAGAACCAGAAACAAATGCTTTGGTTTTATCAACGGTTGATTCGAACTCACTTAAGCCAAGTTCACGTGTGGTTTATTTGAAAGAGCTGATACAAGGAGAATTTATTTTCTACACCAATTATTCGAGTCAAAAAGGAAAAGAATTAGCTGTTAATTCAAATGCCTGCATGTTGTTTTTTTGGCCTGGTCAGCAAAGACAAATTAGAATTGAAGGAACGGTTTCGATTATTGATGGTTCGATTAGTGATGCTTATTTTGCTTCGAGGCCTAGAGAAAGTCAAATTGGTGCTTGGTCTTCTTTTCAGTCCGAAAAATTAACAGAAAGAAAAGAACTGGAAGATCGTTTCATAGAAAACAGTGAATCGTTTGTAGGTGAAATTTCTCGGCCATCTCATTGGGGCGGCTATGCATTAAAACCAAATTTGATTGAATTCTGGCAGGGAAGACCCTCGCGTTTACACGACCGCATTGTATACGAATCGAATAATGCGGATTGGACAATTTATCGTAAAAATCCCTAAGGTGCAAGAATTACATCCTATCTGTTTCGAACTATCAAATGGTATGCGTGTTGTGTACTTATTTACTCCTACTTATGTTGCTCACATAGGTCTTACTTTTTTGGCTGGGTCAAGATACGAGGAAGAAAACGAGGTTGGATTAGCCCATTTTTTGGAGCATTGCTTATTTAAAGGAACTACAAAAAGAAAACCATTTCACATACTTTCGCGACTAGACACGGTAGGGGGAGAACTCAATGCTTTTACATCCAAAGAAGAATTGTGCATTCATGCATCTTTTACAAATGAACATACAGAGCGGACTATAGAATTATTGGCTGATATAACAATGAATTCTAATTTTCCCGTTAAGGAAATTGAAAAAGAAAAGGAAATAGTTTTAGATGAATTAAATTCCTATTTGGATAGTCCAAGTGATAAGATTTTCGATGATTTTGAAGCTCAATTATTTAAAAATCATCCATTAGGAAACAATATTTTAGGTACAAAAGAAAGTGTTCAGTCTTTTACCTCTGAAGATTTACAACGTTATGTGGATCGTTTATTAACAGCACAAAATGGTGTTATTTCATTTGTTGGTCCAATTCCGCAAAAAAAACTACAAGCGCTTTTAGAAAAGCATTTCGGAAATTTTAGAAAAGGGGAGAAGCAGCAGGTTAATAATCCGTTTTCTGATTTTAAATCATTTAACATCTGGACTCAAGAAGCTAATTATCAAGTACATGCAATAATTGGTTCCATTGCGCCTAATTATTCCGATGAAGAGCGAAAAGGAATGAATTTATTAACCAATATTTTGGGTGGTCCGGCGCTAAATTCAAGACTAACTCTTTCAATCAGAGAAAAATATGGGTATTCATATAATGTAGAAGCTAATTACAATCCCTATGTGGAAACAGGATTTTGGAGTGTTTATTTAGGAACGGACCAGAAATACCTACTTAAATCAATTGACTTGGTGAAAAAGGAACTTAAACGCATGAGAGATGTAAAATTATCCACGCTTCAATTACATCAAGCCAAACAGCAATTGAAAGGACATTTGGCATTAAGTTTAGATAGCAATTCGGGGCTAATGATTGGATTAGGAAAGAGTTTACTGGTATTTAATCAAATCGATACTATCCAGGAAATTAAAGAAGGAATCGATAAAGTTACCGCTGAAGAAATTTTAGATATTGCGAATAAATACCTGCTACCAGAACATTATTCTGAAATGGTTTTTGAAATGAAATAATTTCCTTTAGTATTTTTCCCTACATTTGTATATGCGTTTGCTTGCTTATATATTATTATTTTCTTTTACTTTCATTCTTTTACCCAAGGAATGGTGGCATTTAGATGATCATTCAGAACACAAGCACATCAGTCATTCAACAGAAAAATCGTTTAATCACGACGATTGTGTGGCCTGCGATTTAGATTTATCCACATTTAGTTTTGCTATTTCAATAATAGCGATTCCTGTTTCCAACATAAATATCGTATCGTATTCAGATTGTGAATCTACATTCGTATCGAATTCATTTCTTTGTTTCAATCGAAGGGGACCACCCCATTTAGCTTAATTTGTTCAAGTATTCTTTTTGATCTTCTTAAGTTAATTAAAAATCTATGTTATATACTGGTTTAAAAGCAAGTGTCATCTTGTTTTGCCTTTTTACGTCTTTTTTGGGTAATTCTCAAATTATAAAAGGACAATTGTTGAATAAAACAACTTCTCAATGCATTGTTGGTGCTCGGCTTTTCATTGTTGAAACCGAACAATTATGTGTTTCAGATTCAACTGGTTATTTCAGTTTTCGTCAACCTCCCGTTTTGCCGTTTCGTATTAAAATTCAAGCCATAGACTATGGTTCTCAGTTAATTACTATTGATAGTGTTCGATCAACTTTCAAATTAGAACTAGAAGAAAAACACATTGATATGCAAGAATTTACCGTATCAGGAAGCACAGCACAAATGCAAAACAAAAATCCTTTTCATATTGAAACAAGGAAAATTAGTGAATTAACTTCCGTTGCTGCAATGAATATGGGAGAAATAATTTCCAATATCCCCGGAGTTTATCAATCAAACCTAGGAAATGGCATCTCCAAGCCTGTTATTAGAGGACAACAAGGAATGCGAGTAGTTACACTCATTAACGGTTTACGAATTGAGGGTCAGCAGTGGGGTGGGGATCATGGAATGGGAATTTCAGAATTAGGAATTGGTTCTGTAGAAGTGATTAAAGGACCGGCTTCCTTATTGTATGGCGCCGATGCATTGGGTGGTGTGATTTATTTCACGGATGAAAATTATGCAGCAACGAACACACAAGAATTACAGGCCAGTTTGATTGGAAATTCAAATACAATGGGAGGGGGCGGTAAGTTTCTCTTTAAGCAATCTAAACAAAATTTAAAATGGATGATTGGTTCTAGCTATACTAATCATGCTGATTTCCAATTGGCTAGCAAGCAATTTGCGAAAAACTCACGATTTAATGAATGGGTATTAAAAAGTGCATTATCCTGGAATTCAAAAAATAGTATTCATACATTTAGATATTCATATGTTCAATCTACAACAGGTATTCCGGGACATACGCATGATACCTTAGTCAATTTTCAAGATTTTCAAGTGGATGATCAAAAAAGAAAATATGAACTACCAGCACAATTTTTTAGTAATCACTATTTTTCATTTGATAACAAATGGTATTACAAGAAAAATACCCTGCATTTTTTACTTGGATCAACCTGGAATAAGTTAATTGAATACGATGAAAAAGTAACTATTCCGAGTATTAACATGTCCCTTTTTAATTCGTTGTATTCCTTGAAATGGATAAGAAATCAAGGAAAAAAATTAAAACTGATTGCGGGCGTTCAAGGGATGCTTCAAAATAATAGAAACGGATTAAATCCTTCAGATACACTAGTTCCTAATGCAAATACACTTGACAATGGTGTCTATGGAACTATACAGTATGAATGGAAGAAATGGAATTTTCAAGCAGGAATTAGATTTGATAATCGGAGAATTGAAACCTTCGATGTGTTTCATTCTATAAATCCTGTCGTTAAATCCTTTAATAGCCCGAACGGATCAATCGGAAGTATTTATAATTCAGGAAAATTCACTTTTAGAACCAATTTATCTTCCGGGTTTAGATCACCTCATTTATCCGAATTATTAGCGAATGGGTTTCATCATGGTGCCCTAAGGTATGAAATTGGAGACATTAATTTGAAACCTGAAAAAGCAACTCAAATTGATGTTACGGCTGAAATAAATCAGGAACACCTTGTTTGGATTATAAATCCATTTATCAATTTCATGAAGGATTATATTTACATACTTCCTTCTGGTGCTTATCAAGATGGAATGCCTGTTTTTACCTACAAACAATTGAATCAGGTGCTTTTTTATGGTTCTGATATTGGAATGCACTATCATCCTCATTTTGATCACCGGCTTCATGTTGAAACTTCGGTATCTTTAATTTATGCCCAATCTGCTACAGACAGCAGTGTTTCATTACTCCCCCAGCCGCGTATTCAAAACACCTTTAAATATACTTTTGATATTGGAAAGAAGTTCAAATTGAAAGACTTGACTATTCAATATGCATACATGGCAAAACAAAATCAGGTTGCTTTCAATGAATTGCCTTCAGATTCTTATCATTTACTGCATGCAGCACTAAGTTTCGATATTCGATTAAAATCAATTTTTTCATGCAGCATTGGGTGTAAGAATATTTTAAACACGAACTACATTGACCATCTTTCTAGGCTAAAGAACATTCAAATGCCTAATCCAGGTAGGAATTTTTATATCAGTCTTTCTTATAAATTATCTAATAATCTTAAAAACAAAACAAAATGAAAAAAGTAGTTTTTTCTGTGGCATTTATTGCCACAAGCTTAATCTTGGTTACATCGTGTAACAAAAACAAATGTCATGAATGTCATTATGACGATGCCTCTGGAAATGAAATCCCATTAGGTGAAAAATGTGGATCAGAAATGGAAACTCTTGAGGCAAATGGTTATACGGACACAACAGGTAACTATGTTGTACATTGTCATGAATAATATAGATTTAAATAGGGTTCTATCAAAAATAAATTTGAGTTAAATATCCAACAAGGACCAAAAGAATTAAAATAACGCTGTAAATGATTAGTTCATTTTTGATGGATGTTTTACGGATTTTCTTACTCCGTCCCACATCTAATCGCAGCGTTTCTATATGATTTCTGGTCCTTTCGTTATTTCCATAATAAAGTTCAATTAAACGCTGTTTCTTTTCAAATTCAGACAATAAAACTGGGAATTCTTGTTGATTCAATTCATAATCTTTTAGCTTGTTTTTACGCAATTTTTTTTTCAAGATTTGATTTAGAATTAGAAAAAATATAAAAAGTAAAGCTAAAAAATCACTGTTATAGTGCCAACCGAGTACAAAGGAAATCAAACTTAACAGAGGTAATGAAATCAACGAATGATTCATCAATCTGTTTATTAACTCACTGTTTTTAGAAGATTTAATTGAAACAACTAAATTTTCGATGTCTTGAATCAATTCGTCGAGCTGTTTATTATTAGACGCTTCATTGACAAAATTGCACGCTGGACAAACTCTGTCCAAAGACTTGGTAATTTCACCACATGCTGGACATTTAACAATTGGATCTTTATGAAAATTTCTCCGTTTGGCCTCAATTAAATTCAAAACAGCTTGTAAATCTTGACCAATTTCAATACACCTTTCAATAATTAGTTTTTGTTCATCCGCGGGTATTTCTTTATCTAAATACGCTTGGTCAATTAATTCAATTATCTCTTGTTGTATCATACTTTCTTTCAGGAAGTAAAATTAAGAAACAAAAAACACTATCAATGAATATTCATGAAGGAATAAAAAATCAACTACATTCAATGTTTTTTGTATCTTAGTATCGTTAAATTATGAAACGAATTTTCCTACTTTTCT
>CAMBBW010000034.1 GCA_945863425.1 Lishizhenia tianjinensis | reverse complement strand
GAGCCATCTGCCACAGGAACTCGCACACTTCCTCCTCCCGTTATTCCATGAAGTTCGGGGAAAATTTTGGTGATGGCTTTGGCTGCACCGGTTGATGTGGGTACGATGGATTGAGCCGCTGCTCGTGCCCTGCGCAAATCTTTGTGTGGCGCATCATGCAAACGTTGATCGGATGTGTAACTATGTACCGTAGAAATATAACATCCTTCAATGGTGCAAAGACTTTTCATTACCTGCACCATGGGCGCAGCATTATTGGTTGTGCACGAAGCATTGGAAATAATTTTCTCGTCTCCGGTAAGCAGCGAGTCATTTATTCCCATGACAATGGTTGGTATTTCGGGAGAATTTGCAGGCGCGGAAATAATAACTTTTCTTGCTCCCCCAGTCAAATGTCTTGAAGCATCTTCCGAAGTTAAGAACCTCCCTGTACTTTCGATTACATAATCTACCTGATTGTAGGTCCATGCAATTTGCTCAGGAGAAGCTGCGGAATAAAATTCGATTTTTTTACCATTCTCAAAAACGAACGAATTTCCTTCTACCGTGAATGTATGTTTCAATCCGCGATGAATACTATCATATTTAAACAAATGGGCTAAGGTGTGAATATCGGCTAAATCATTCACCGCAACCACTTCAATATTCGTGCGCTCCAACGCCATGCGTGTTACATAACGGCCAATGCGCCCAAATCCATTTATTCCAATTCGTACCATAGTGTTTTATTTTCAGTAACAACAAAATTACTGTGTATGTTTAAAGAAGAGTTAGTTTGAAAGTAAATGATTTTTACAAAATTTCTAGTTCATCTACTGCAACAACCGCTTTCACTTCTGGAGCCGCTGCACGAATGGCATCTTCCAATCCCGCTTTGAGTGTCATTGTACTCATGGAACAATCTTTACACGCACCGAGTAAACGAACACGTACGACGTAATCCGCTGTAATATCAACCAATTCCATATCTCCTCCGTCTGCATGTAAAAAAGGACGTAATTGATCAATGGCAAGATTTACTTTATCAATCAACAAGGATTCGACAGTAGCGCTCATACAAGTTCAGCTTTTTTGGATTGAATAACTTTCAATTCTTTCACGAAGTTACGAACTAATTCATCAAATGCTAAAGCTATCGGGGTGTTTTCTTGAAAAACAGCTGGTCTCCCTGAATCTCCGGCCTCACGCACGCTTTGAACCAATGGAATTGCCCCTAGAAAAGGCACGTTCATTCCTTCAGCCAAATTTTTTGCGCCGTCACGTCCAAAGATGTAATATTTATTTTCTGGTAATTCAGCCGGTGTAAACCAGGCCATGTTTTCAACGATACCAATAACCGGAACTTTGAGCGTATCTAGTTTAAACATATTCACTCCGCGTCTCGCATCGGCAAGAGCAACTTCTTGTGGAGTACTAATGATTACAGCGCCATCCAAAGGCACCGTTTGAACCAAAGACAAATGAATATCACCTGTTCCGGGAGGTAAATCGATGAGTAAAAAGTCTAATTCTCCCCAATGCGCATCGGTGATCATTTGCGTAAGCGCTTTTGCTGCCATGGGTCCGCGCCAAACCACTGCATTGTCTTGATCCGTAAAAAAACCTATCGAAAGCAATTTTATTCCTTGTGTTTCCACTGGATTAATTTTTGATTCTCCCTCAATATCAATCATGGTTGGTCTTTCTCCTACCACATCAAACATAGTAGGCATGGATGGACCGTAAATATCCGCATCTATAATCCCAACTGAGTATCCGGCTTTTAATAATCCACCCGCCAAATTGGCTGTAAGCGTAGATTTTCCAACCCCTCCTTTTCCGGAAGCAACCGCAATGATGTTTTTTACATCCGGCAATATTTTTCTGCGTGCTGCTTTTGCTTCAGCTGGAATTCCTTTTATTGTACAATTGATTTTTACTGTTTCGCCAAAAAATCGATTGAGATTAAATTCCACCGCTTCTTGCATTCGTTTGCGGGCATGCAAAGCAGGATTAGAAATCAAGACGGTTAAATTGATTTCGTTTTCAGAAATCTCCAAGGATTCAATTAAATTAGATGAAACAAGGTCTTTTTTTAAATCGGGTTCAGTAATGTTTCCTAATATTTCTAATATATTTTCGCGTGTCAGTTCCATGTTATTTGATTGCATTAATTGATCGAAACGTTTTTTCTATAATAGCTATTACTTTTTTAGAATGCCCCGCTTCAGGACTTTTAAATTCGTAATAAATCCCATTGATGTTCTTTTGTGCATAAGCGTGATAGGTTACTTCAGAATTTTGTTTTCTAGCTGTTTTTAATCTTCGTTCATAGATTAATAGTTCAGGTTCATCGACCACCAATTTCATGGTGTAGATAGATTGTTGTTTATCGAGGATTTTTGCTTTGTGCGTTTTGACAAGTTCTTTCACATCGCCGTAGTCCTCTATTAAAAACGAAAAGTAAGGACCTATGTTCAGTTCCCATAGAAAATCGGCTTCTTTGTGCTTCACCTCGGGCAAAAAACTGGCGCCAATTCCAACCGTTTCATCCGGTAGCATGATGGTAGCTGGAATGTCAAAGGAGGAAAGATTAAACTTAAAAAATTGAAAATAATCTATAGTTGTTGCTTTATTTTTGACTGTTTGGTCATCCTTGCAGCTCAATAATATAAGTAAAAGCAAGCAATAATAGAATGTTAATTTCATTTTCATGATTAAACCTTTCTTCTAAGTTCAAAATTTTGACCTAAGTATACTTTACGTACTTGTTCATCATTGGCTAATTCCTCTGCGGTACCCGCCTTCAAAATACTGCCTTCAAAAAGTAAATATGCGCGATCTGTAATAGAAAGCGTTTCTTGGACATTGTGATCCGTTATTAAAATCCCAATATTTCTGTTACGCAATTCGGCAACGATACTTTGAATATCTTCCACCGCAATTGGATCTACACCCGCAAAGGGTTCATCCAATAAAACAAATTTTGGATCTGTGGCCAAGGCTCTAGCAATTTCAGTTCTTCTTTTTTCACCACCCGAAAGACGATTTCCTAAATTTTTTCGTACATGAGTAAGCCGAAATTCCTCCAGTAATTTTTCCAGTTTTTCTTTCCGCTGTACTTTATTTAAATTGGTCATCTCCAAAATCGCTAGGATATTGTCTTCAACTGATAATTTTCTAAAAACACTCACTTCTTGCGGTAAATATCCAATTCCCAATTGAGCTCGCTTGTACATGGGCATTTTCGTGATGTCAATATCATCTAGGTAAACCTTCCCCACTTCAGGAGAAACAAGTCCAACAATCATGTAAAAGGACGTGGTTTTACCCGCACCATTGGGGCCAAGTAATCCAACAATTTCACCTTGATTCACTTCAATACTAACGGTTTTCACCACTTGTCTGCCGCGATAGGATTTTGATATTTCAGTTGTATGCAATTTCACTTTGGTAAAGATACAATGAGTTTATTAATGTATTCATGAAATTATAAAAAAGAGCGGTTTATGTTATCCTATATTTTAGTTGATGATAAATAAATTTGTTTATTGAATTATTATTGTACATTTAACAAAAACTAATCCTCCATGAAAAATCTACTTAGCATCCTACTTGTTCTTGTTTCTGTTTCTCCTATTTTTTCTCAGAATGGACCAATCACATTTGAAGATGGTGGATTTGGTAATTTGTGGACGTGGACCGTTTTTGAGAATGATATTCAACCTCCTCTTGAAATGGTGTCAAATCCAAATCCAACAGGATTAAATGTGTCAAACAAAGTAGCAAAGTTTACTGCTATGCAAAACGGAATGGCGTGGGCTGGATGTGAAACGCAGCATGGTAGTGATATTGGGACATTTTCTTTAAGTGCATCGAATTGTGTGGTAAAAATCATGGTATATAAACCGATAATTAGCAATGTAGGGATCAAATTTGCAACAAATGCTGGCGCATCAACCGGAGAAATTTTGGTGGCAAACACCTTAATTAATCAATGGGAAGAATTAACCTTTGACTTTTCTGCGGTAATAGGGTTGCCGGCCACAACAAATGTCGATCAAATAATTGTTTATCCGGATTTTGCTGCTCGAAACACAGATCATATTTGTTACTTCGACAACATCAAATTTCAAACCCAAGGCCCTCCCTTGGCGGAACCTCTAACGGCTGCGCCTGACCCAACATTTCCTGCGCAAAATGTTATTTCCATGTTCAGTAATCCCTACACGAATGTAGCAGTGGACACGTGGCAAACTCCCTGGTCTCAAGGCACATTGACTGATATGCAAATAAATGGCAATGACACTAAACTATATACCAACTTAAATTTTGTCGGAATCGAAACCACCGGAAGTAATATTCTCGATGTTTCGGGAATGAGTCATTTTTATTTCAATGTGTGGACAGCCAACATGACAAGTTTAAAAGTCAAATTGGTAGATTTTGGAGCAGATTTGTCTTATGCAGGAGGCGATGACAGTGAACATGAATTAACATTTACCCCTACGTTAGAAAACTGGAATACGTATAACATTCCTTTAACCAACTTTACATCACTAAACTCCAATCAGCATATTGCACAATTGATTTTTTCTTCAGTCCCTGTCGCTGAGGGAGTAGTATATGTTGACAATGTGCTTTTTCACACAACTGCTGCTGGAATATCTAATCAAGAGCTTTCATCCTTTACGATTTTCCCAAATCCAAGTAAAAATGACTTTACCTTAAAGGGAAATGAAAAACCAAAGGAACTCCAACTTTTTGATCAAACGGGTAGATTACTACAATCTATAATTCCACAAGGAATTGAAACCAATATTTGTCTTTCCACGCTGGTAGATGGAATTTACTACCTAACAATTGAGACTGAAAAAGGAGTGAAGGAACGAAAATCACTTATTAAAAATTAAGTTTTTCATGTAAATCCCTACTTTTGCACCGATGGGGAAAAATGTAATTCTAGTAATCGTTTTGTTTATTTGTTTGGCTAAGATTCAAGCACAGACGATTTTTTCAGAAGTTCATAAAGACAACCAGTATCCTTTTTTATTGTCTATTCCTCCAGATTCCATTGATAGTCAAGGCCCTTCCCCACTGCTTGTTTTTTTACATGGAAGAAGTTTGTCTGGATCAGATTTAGCCTTAGTTAAAAAATATGGGGTGCTCCACGAAATGGAAAAGAAGGGACGTTTTGTACCTGGGTATGTTATTGGTCCACAAGTAAAAAAAGGAGAAAGTTGGAATCCGGATAAAATCTTGCTATTGGTTGAATACATGATCCGAAATTACAACATTGATTCTTCCCGAATTTACTTTGCTGGCATGAGTTTAGGTGGCTACGGAACACTTCATTTCGCAGGAAAATACCCACAAAGGGTTACGGCGGCAGTTGCCTTGTGTGGGGGTGGAGACGTAAGAGATGGATGTCGTTTGGCAGAAGTTCCACTTTGGATAGAGCATGGAGATCAGGATGAATCAGTTCCAGTGAATGAATCTATCAAGGTTGCAAATGCCATCAAAGCGTGTAATGGCGGAAAAAACCTGAAATTTATTATCGATCAAGGAGCAAATCATGGCGCCTTGGAAAAAATCTTTCGAACAGATGAATTTTACAATTGGCTTTTCTCTTTTAAGATGAAGAGTAATTAAATAGATTCATTCTAAATAAGAACCAAATTCAATCTGCATTGTTCTTTGATTTAACTTTGCAGCTCTAACAACAAACGTTGAATTTATAGTAGGAATATGAGTAAATCAGTTTTATTAAAATCATCCATCGCCAAAAAATATTGGATGGCATTAACCGGATTGTTTTTGTGTACCTTTTTGGTGGGTCACTTGGCGGGTAATTTACAACTTGTTTTTAGCACGGGTGAAGAAGGTAAAAGAGCATTTAATGAGTATGCCTATTTCATGGCGCATAACCCAGCCATTAAGCTTTTATCATACGTTACCTATATTTCCATTCTCTTTCACATCGTTGATGGATTCATGTTAACGATCCAAAACAAAAAAGCACGACCAGTTGGTTATGCATACAATAAGCCAGGTGCAAACAGCTCTATGGCTTCCAGAAATATGGCGGTATTAGGCACATTGATTTTGGTGTTTTTAGCAACACACATGGCTAATTTCTGGTGGAAAGCGAAAGTTTCGGAAGATAAATTTCCTTTGCACGTTAAAGAAATCTCTTTTCAACAAGGTAATGAGATGACAGGACAAGTGCAGAAACAAACTATTAAATTGTATTTAACTACAGCTGGAAACTATGTTCCGGTAGACGGATTTATCGTTAAAAACAAAACAGAATTGTACGAAGCTCAATTAAACGCTCAAAAAGTAGATCTAAAAATGGGCGAAGGATATAAGGATTTACATTCGCTCGTTTTTGCATTCTTCGGCCACGATAAAACGAAACAAGGCTTCCCTATAAACGATTTGGCTTTGGCGGGATTAATTTTCTACGTGATAAGTATGTTGGTTCTAGGATTCCATTTATGGCACGGATTCTCTTCTGCTTTCCAATCGTTGGGAGTTAATCACCCAACATACACATCATGGATCAAAAAATTAGGCTACGGGTTTGCTATATTAGTTCCTGGTCTTTTCGCACTTATTCCGATTGTTATTTTCATTACTAAATAGATTAAAATTCGAATTGATATGTCAATTTTAGATTCTAAAATCCCAGCCGGTCATATTTCAGACAAATGGACTGACCACAAAAATCACTTAAAGTTAGTTGCACCAAATAATCGACCAAAAATTGATGTAATTGTTGTTGGAACGGGACTTGCAGGGGCTTCTGCCGCTGCTTCATTTGGTGAAATGGGCTACAATGTGAAGGCTTTTTGTTTTCAAGATTCTCCAAGACGTGCCCATTCAATCGCTGCACAAGGTGGAATCAATGCTGCCAAAAATTATCAAAATGACGGGGATTCTGTCTATCGATTATTCTACGATACTATCAAAGGTGGTGATTACCGAGCAAGAGAAGCAAACGTGCATCGTTTAGCGGAAGTTTCGGGAAATATTATTGACCAATGCGTTGCGCAAGGTGTTCCGTTTGCACGTGAATATGGAGGTTTATTAGACAATAGATCATTCGGAGGAACGCAAGTTCAGAGAACATTTTATGCTGCAGGTCAAACAGGCCAACAACTACTTTTAGGTGCTTATTCAGCTTTGTCTCGTCAAATCGGATTAGGGCGGGTGAAAATGTATCATCGCCATGAAATGTTGGACTTAGTAACGGTAGATGGAAAAGCGAGAGGGATCATTGCCCGTAATTTAGTTACTGGTGAATTAGAAAGACATGCTGCACATGCAGTAATTATCGCATCTGGCGGTTATGGGAATGTCTATTTCTTATCTACTAACGCTATGGGAAGCAACGTTTCGGCAGCTTGGAAAGTGCACAAAAGAGGGGCTTTGTTTTCCAATCCTTGTTTTGTTCAAATTCACCCAACGTGTGTTCCTGTTCATGGAACCAATCAGGCAAAATTAACGTTGATGTCTGAATCACTAAGAAATTCAGGGAGAATTTGGGTTCCAATGAAGAAAGAAGATGCTGAAGCGATTCGAAAAGGAAGGTTAAAACCCACTCAAATTAAAGAAGAAGATAGAGATTATTACCTAGAAAGAAGATATCCTGCATTTGGAAATTTGGTTCCTCGTGATGTTGCATCAAGAGCCGCTAAGGAAAGATGTGATGCAGGTTACGGAATTGAAGCAAATGACACGAACGAAGGAGTGTATTTAGATTTCGCTACAGAAATCAAAAGCAAAGGAAGACAAGCAGCATTTGCTCAAGGAGACCACAATCCATCCGAAGAAAAAATAATTTCAATGGGTAAAAAATGGATTGAGGAAAAATACGGAAACTTATTCCAGATGTATGAAAAAATTACAGATGATAATCCGTATGAAACCCCTATGAAAATTTATCCTGCTGTGCATTACACGATGGGTGGCGTATGGGTAGATTACAACCTTCAAAGCACGATTAAAGGATGTTTTGTGGCTGGAGAAGCTAATTTTTCAGACCATGGTGCAAATCGTTTAGGCGCCTCTGCGTTGATGCAGGGCTTATCTGATGGGTACTTTGTACTTCCTTATACTGTTTCGGATTACTTAGCTGACGAAATTAGAACTGGAAAAATTTCTACCGATTCTCCAGAATTTGAATCAGCAGAAAATGAGGTTAAAAATTCGATTGAAAAATTCTTGTCAAATAAAGGAACTAAGTCTGTTGATTTCTTCCATAAAAGACTGGGATTAATCATGTGGAATAAAGTGGGAATGGGAAGAAACGAACAAGGGCTAAAGGAAGCGATTGAAGAGATTGGAGCCTTGCGAGAAGAATTTTACCTGGATGTCTTTGTGCCTGGTGATGCAAATGAAATGAATCCCGAGCTTGAAAAAGCAATGCGTGTTGCCGATTTAATTGAATTGGGACAACTGATGGCGGTTGATGCATTGAATAGAAATGAATCTTGTGGAGGTCATTTCCGTGAGGAATATCAAGATACTGAGGGTGAAACCTTGCGCGATGATGAAAACTTTAAATATGTTGCTGCTTGGGAATATAAAGGAATGGACGCAAAAAATTCAGTCTTGCACAAAGAAGACCTCAATTATGAGTTTATCAAAATCGCAGCGCGTAATTATAAATAATGGAAACAAAACCAAAAGTTTGGAAAATGTTATTGATTAGCTGGTTATTTGTATACCCGGTAATTAATGTATTGTTCATGGTACTTTTTCCATTAATTCAGGATTTTCATCCTTTAGTAAGAACATTGATCTTCACCGGTATTTTAGTTCCTTTAATGGGAGTTTCGATTCCTTTTCTTCATAAAAAATGCTGGAATTGGATTATCAAATAATGAAATTTAGAATTGAGAAATAAATAGATAAAATGGCATCAAAATTTATCAACATCAACCTTAAAATTTGGAGACAAAAAAACGCTAATGCAAAAGGTTCATTAGAGTCCTATAAATTGGATAAAGTGTCCACTGACAGTTCTTTTTTAGAAATGTTAGATCAACTCAACGAGCAACTAATCAATGAGCAAAAAGAATCCATTGCCTTTGATCATGATTGTCGGGAAGGTATTTGTGGAATGTGTTCCCTTTATATTAATGGTAGAGCGCATGGTCCAGATACAGGAACAACAACTTGTCAACTTCACATGCGTAAATTCAACGACGGAGATACAATTTATGTGGAACCATGGAGATCTCGTGCGTTCCCAATTATCAAAGATTTAGTAGTTGACAGAAGTGCATTCGATAGAATTCAACAAGCGGGTGGATTTGTTTCGGTAAACACATCGGGAAGAACCATGGATGCAAACGCAATTCCAATTCCTAAAGCGGATGCTGATAAAGCCTTTGAGGCGGCAGCATGCATTGGTTGTGGCGCATGTGTTGCAACCTGTAAAAACGGCTCGGCAATGCTGTTTGTTGGCGCCAAAGTTTCTCAATATGCCTTACTTCCCCAAGGAAGAGTAGAAGCGCAAGAACGCGTGGTGAATATGGTTCGCCAAATGGACGAAGAAGGATTTGGGAATTGTACAAATACTGGCGCTTGCGAAATTGAGTGTCCCAAAGGCATTTCTTTAGAAAATATTGCACGCATGAATAGAGAATTTCTTTTTGCGGCGGCTAAAGGAAAATGAACCTAATTTCTTATAATATACTATTTAGCAGTCCACTCGACTGCTTTTTTTTTGAAAATAGTTTTCTATTATTATATTTTTATTAAATTAGCGTAAACTAAAATAAATCATCAATTATGAAAAAACTTTTACTCGCAGTATCTGTGATTTTATCTGCCTATTGGGCTGATGCACAGGTGATTGTTGCCGGAGTTTCTCCGCAATCAATCGTTGCTAACTACACGTTCACATGGGCTGATCCTGCTTCATGGGGAGCAACACCAGATTTTAATATTTCAGGTATTTTTGTTGAAGACACCATTATGATGGTAGAAGACGGAAGTGCAGGATTAAATGCACAAGGATTCCCGGTTTCTCAAGAAGGATGTAATCCGCTAACAAACAGCCTTGCTGGTAAAATTGCTGTAATCTACAGAAATACATGTAACTTCAGCTTGAAAGCATTGAACGCTCAAAATGCTGGTGCAGTTGGTGTTATAATCATTAACCGTGATCCAGAGGTTGTTGGGATGGGTGCTGGTACAGACGCTCCAAGTGTAACTATTCCAGTAGTTATGTTAACAAACTTTGACGGCGCTACTTTAGTAAATGAAATGGCTAACGGTCCGGTAGTTGTTTTCATGGGTAATAAAACAGGTTTATTTGCTAATGATATCGCAATTAATCCAGGTGCAGCATTAGCACCTAAAGCAGGTCACGTACATTCATTACTTGCTCAAAATGGAACAGAATTTAATTTTGACTTAGGTGCTCGTATTTATAATCCAGGAAGTGCTGCGCAAGCAACCGTTTCTTTAAACGCTAAAGTCACAAACCCATCTGGAGCTGTTGTTTATGATAATACGGTTTCTGGTTTGTCAATTATCTCAGGTGATAGTACTGAAGTTTATCCAGGAAGTGCGTCTACATTACCTAATTTCTCTTTAAGTTCATATACAGCTGGAACATACACGGTAACTTACACTGCCTATTTAGGTGGTACAGACGAATACGATGGAGACAATACAGTTACATACACATTCACGGTTAATGATTCAGTTTTCTCGTATGCAAAAAGAGATACTGCTGCAAATTCGTTGAGTGCATCAAACTTCTATAGACCAGGTACAAACAACCAAACTTATTCTGTTTGTACAGTTATTAATGACCCGAATGCAAGTAGAGTAGCTGCAACTGGAGTTTATTTCGCTGCAACAAAAGCGACAGGAACCACTCCATTGGATGGTGAAGAAATGGCCTTGTATTTATATACCTGGGATGATGCATTTACAGACTTAAATGATGTTAATTTCCCAGCGGGTACAGCATGGACTTTAACTGAAGTTGCCTCTGGATTTTATTATTATCCAAGTGATTTACAAGGTGAAGTTGTTTATGGAGCTTTCACTAATCCTTATGTTTTAGTAGATAACCAACGTTATTTAGCGTGTGTTCAGACAGTTAATTTAGATTTATACTTAGGGTATGATGACCAGAATTATACGTGGAACACTGATTATTACTTACAACCGATGTTTCCTAACGAAAGCGATGGTACTCGTTTCGCTGTAGGTTTTGGTAGTGATTTACCATCTGCTCTTGGAATTGGATTGGTTGATAAAAATTCAATTGGCTTGGCTGAAACTAACGTAATTGAAGGAGTGGCTTATCCAAACCCAGCTGTTGATAATGTTACTGTATCGATTCAAGGAGAGGGAGTTGCTAGCTTAACAATCACTGATGTCGCTGGAAAAACAGCAATGGCAAAAGCAATTAATTTAGTTAATGGAAAATCAGAGGTGAATATCGCAGGTCTTGAAGCAGGAATTTACGTATTTAACGTAGTTCTTGAAAATGGAAAATCTGCACAATTCAACGTGGTAAAAAAATAATTTAAACGATTTTATTTTTTAAAGGGTCAGCTTCGGTTGGCCCTTTTTTGTTAAGTTTAACAATGAACAATTGGTTTAAATTGTTGTTATATGAAATGAAATTAGTTAATTTGCAAGAGACTAACTTATGAAAGAATACCAAGCAGGTCCTAAACTAAATCAGATTATTACTCCATCAGACATGAGAGAAAAGTTTTCAATCGAAGACTTGCCTCAAATTTCAGACGAAGTAAGACAATATATTATTGATGTTATTTCTGAAATTGGAAATAGTCATTTTGGCGCTAGTTTAGGAGTAGTTGAATTAACAGTAGCCTTGCATTATGTTTTCAATACTCCAGAAGATCAATTGGTTTGGGATGTTGGGCATCAAGCATATGGGCACAAAATTTTGACAGGTCGTCGAGAATTGTTTCACACCAATCGTTTGAAAGGTGGAATTTCAGGATTCCCAAAAAGATCGGAAAGTGAATATGATACATTTGGTGTAGGACATTCATCTACATCTATTTCAGCTGCTCTAGGAATGGCTGTTGCAAATCGATACAAAGGCGAAAAAAACAAACAGCACATTGCGGTTATTGGTGACGGTGCCATGACTGCCGGTTTAGCTTTCGAAGGAATGAATCATGCAGGTTTTGAGAAAGATGCAAATTTGTTGGTTGTTTTAAATGATAACTGTATGTCAATTGACCCCAATGTTGGGGCGTTGAAGGAGTATTTAACGGATATTACCACTTCTCATACCTACAATAAAGTGAAGGATGAGGTTTGGAAACTCCTAGGAAAAATATCCAAATTTGGCCCAGATGCTCAGACCATTGCTTCCAAAGTAACGCATGCATTAAAAGGAAGTATATTAAAACAAAGCAATTTGTTTGAATCCTTAAATTTTCGCTATTTTGGCCCAGTAGATGGACACGATGCAATTGGCCTAGCAAAAGTATTAGAAGATTTAAAAGACATTCCTGGCCCTAAAATTTTACATTGCCTTACAAAAAAAGGAGGCGGATACAAATTCTCCGAAGAAGGAGACCCAACGAAATGGCACGCTCCAGGAGTATTTAACAAGGAAACAGGTGAAATTGTTAAAGTGATACCAAAATCACCTCAACCACCGAAAT
The DNA here is from genome assembly GCA_945863425.1 of Lishizhenia tianjinensis. GTDB lineage: Bacteria > Bacteroidota > Bacteroidia > Flavobacteriales_D > Crocinitomicaceae > UBA952. The sequence continues at coordinate 5,839 of CAMBBW010000034.1, read as the reverse complement.
ACCAAGATGTATTTGGATATACAATAGTTGAATTAGCAGAAAAAAATGACAAAATCATGGGGGTAACTCCAGCCATGCCAAGTGGTTGTTCATTAAACATTATGATGAAGGCTATGCCCGATCGCGCTTTTGATGTGGGTATTGCCGAACAGCATGCCGTTACTTTCAGTGCCGGTTTGGCTACCCAGGGATTAGTTCCATTTTGTAACATTTACTCCACTTTCATGCAACGCGCTTATGATCAGGTATTACATGATGTAGCATTACAAAATTTGAATGTTGTTTTTTGTTTAGATAGAGGTGGTCTTGTTGGAGCAGACGGAGCAACGCATCACGGCGCCTACGATTTGGCATATATGCGTATGATTCCAAATATGGTTGTTTCGGCACCCATGAACGAGGAAGAATTACGTAATTTGATGTACACCGCTCAACTTCCGAATAAAGGGCCTTTTTCAATACGATATCCCAGAGGAAATGGTGCAATGACTGATTGGAAAACACCATTAAGAGAAATAAAAATTGGAACGGGTAGAAAAGTAACAAACGGAAATGATTTGGCTCTCTTAACCATTGGTCATCCTGGTAATTTTGCACAAGTGGCCATTCAAGAATTAGCCGAATTAGGAGCTTCAGTTGCTCATTATGATATGCGTTTCGTGAAACCGATTGATGAGGTTATGCTCCACGAAGTGTTTTCAAAATTCAAAAAGGTAATCACCATTGAAGACGGTTGTTTGATGGGTGGATTTGGATCTGCGGTTATCGAATTTATGGTCGATCAAAAATACAATTCAGAAATAATACGTCTTGGAATTGCAGATGAATACATTCATCATGGAACGCAAGAAGAACTATGGGCAGACTGTGGTTTTGATAAAAACGCTATTGTTTCTGCTGTAAAAAAAGCATTATCTATTTCTTCTTTTGAAAAAAAACATACGGAGAAAGTAAGCTAAAATTTTAAATTATTGTAATTTGGACAATAATTTAAACTTCTAACGGTGAAAAACACAAACTACGGCGCGTTTGGAACGCTTGTCTTAATCTTTTTTTTCTGGGGATTCGTTGCCGCCAGCAACGATATTTTAATACCTGTATTTAAAAAAGCGCTAAACTTATCCCAGCTTCAGTCTCAATTGATTTCATTTGCATTCTACGTTGCATATACGGTAGGTTCTATTCTTTATTTTCTTATTTCAGCCATTTTAAAACAAGATATTTTAAATAAAATCGGATACAGAAATGGTCTTGCATTGGGATTGGTAATTTCTGCGTTAGGGACATTATTGTTTATACCGGCGTCCAATCAAGCATCTTTTCCTTTACTTATTTCCGGTTTGTTTACGGTGGGTCTTGGATTTTCATTACAGCAAATCGCAGCAAATCCCTTGGCAATTCAAATGGGCGACCCTTCAAAAGGAAATGCACGATTGAGTTTGGCTGGTGGAATTAACAATGTGGGTACAACAATAGGACCAGTAATCGTTTCTTTTGCGATTTTTGGAGGATTGGGTTCAAGTAACACCACCCTAAATTTAGAGGCGGTACAAACACCTTATTTAATTTTGGGAGCTGCCTTTATTGTAGCTGCTCTAGTTTTCAAATTGTCGAATGTCCCAGATAAATTAGAGTCTAGTTCAGGAACCGGTACGGGAAATATCCTTGCTTCGTTAAAATATCCGCAAGTATATTTAGGAATGATAGCGATTTTTTTATACGTGGGTGTTGAGGTTGCAACAGCAAGTAATCTACCTGAATTTATGAAACAAAAATTAGGCACCAGTGAAAATCAAGTAGCTCCCTATGTTTCATTATTTTGGGCAAGTTTAATGATAGGAAGATGGACGAGTGCCGCAGGGGTATTCAATTTAAGTAAAAACCTAAAATCAATACTTGGGGTCATATTGCCATTTGTTGCGTTTGGAATTTTCTTGCTTGTTAATTGGATTGCAGGAAATAATCTGGCCGTTTTTTATCCATACCTTGGTATTGTTGTTTTATTAATTATCGCAGATAAATTGAGTCAAGGCAATCCGGTTAAACAATTAATTTTATATTCCTTTTTAGCAATTGTTGCCTTAGTTATTGGGATTTTTGCAAGTGGAATGATTAGTGTTTTTGCATTCATTTCAGTTGGTCTTTTTTGCAGTACTTTGTGGCCATGTATTTTTACCCTGGGCATTGCTGGAATGGAAGAAAAAACCAACACAGCCTCCAGTTTATTGATAATGATGATTATGGGGGGTGGTTTTATCTCGGCTCTTCAGGGAGCATTGGCCGACGATTCAATTTTGGGAATTCAACAATCGTATTGGGTAGGTGTGTTTTGTTTTGTTTACCTAGCTTTTTTTGCTTGGAAAGTTAATTCTGCCCTCAAAAAACAAGGAATTACAAACTTCTCATCGGATGGAATAAATCATTAATAACTTTTCTTTTTTATGTATAGCATTGACTTTTCTGCTTTTTTTAGCTCTGCGTTTTCGGTTGATTGTATCATTTTTGGCTTTTCAGATGGAGAAATAAAAGCATTGTTAATTAAACGTTCTGTAAAGCCATTTGAAAATTATTGGGCTGTTCCTGGTGATCTAGTTTATCCCAATGAAGATTTACCTCAAGCTGCGGAGAGGATTCTGTTTGAATTAACAGGATTAAAAAACATCCAACTACCTCAATCACAAACTTTTGGAAAACCAAATAGACATCCACAAGGCCGGGTAATAACAATTGCTTTCTTCGCGTTGATTCGAATCGAAGATTTTGAAGTTAAAGCTTCTTCTTGGGCCGAGGAAGTTAATTGGGTTTCAGTCAAAAACCTTCCGGAGCTCGCGTTTGATCATAATTTCATTTTATCTTCAACGTATGAAATTTTTAAACAGAAGCTTCAATATGAACCAGTTTGTTTTGATTTACTGCCCGAAAGGTTTACTCTAAATGAAATGCAACAACTTTTTGAATTTGCATTTAACATCGAAATGGACAAAGCCAATTTTAGAAAGAAAATAAAAAATATCCCGCTAATCGCACACGATGAAAAACAACAGAATGTGAAGCACAGACCAGCTAAATTATTTTCCTTTGATAAAGTTAATTATCATGAGCGCGTTAAAAGCGGCGAATATCAATTTAAGATGTAAATGAACATTTTGAAGTGCTTTTTGTTAAACAGACAATAATTTATATTTAACTTATTGTATTTTATACAATTATTTGTTAATTTTGTCTAACTAAAATTTTTAACTATGAAAAAAATTACTCGATTTTTCTTTTTCACGTCATGTTTATCTCTCTCATCAAACATGATTGCTCAAACAGATGTTACCTTCAGAGTTGATATGTCACAACAAACTGGGTTCACAACCCCAGAGGTGAATGGCACCTTCAACGGATGGTGTGGCTCTTGTAATGCAATGACCGATGTTAACAGTGATAACATCTGGGAAACCACTCTTTCTATTGCTCCAGGTTCTTATGAATTCAAGTTTTCCGCAGATGCTTGGGGTTCGCAAGAAAGTTTAACTCCTGGTACAACTTGTACCGTTACTAACAGTGGGTTCACGAATAGAACCTTGACAGTGGGAGCAACTCCAGTTGTTATGGATGTTGTTTGTTGGGGAAGTTGTACAGCATGTGCCTTAACACCAACACCTAAAAATGTTACTTTTCAAGTGGATATGTCTCAACAAACTGGATTCACAACTCCAGAAGTGAATGGAACTTTCAACGGATGGTGTGGTTCATGTAATTCAATGTCTGATGCAAATGGCGATAATATCTGGGACGTTACTTTATCTATAAACCCAGGTACTTATGAGTTTAAATTCTCTAATGATGCGTGGGCGGGTCAAGAATCATTAATTTCTGGAAGTTCTTGTACTGTAACAAACAGTGGATTTACAAATCGTACTATTACTGTTGCGAATGACACAGTTTTACCTGCTGTTTGTTGGGCAAGCTGTGGATCCTGTACTGTAACTTCTAATGTAACTTTCAGCGTTGATATGCAAAATTATACGGGTGCCGCATTTACAGGTGTATTTTTGAATGGGACATTCAATAACTGGTGTGGAAGCTGTAATCCAATGACTGATGCAAATGCAGATAACATTTGGGATGTTACATTACCATTGAACAACGGAGCAATTGAATATAAATTCACGTTAGATGGTTGGGCAAATTCAGAACAATTCCTTGGTGGAGAATCTTGTACAATTACAAATGGTGGATTTACAAATCGTTATGATACTATTGCAGGTGATGTAGTTTTTCCAGTTGTTTGTTATGCTAGCTGTTCAGCGTGTTCAACAGGCTCACTTGATGAAGTTTCTATAAATGCAACCGTTTATCCTGTTCCTACTTCTGATATTTTGACTATTGAAACTGCATCAGCAATTCAGTCTTATTCAATTTTAAATGTAATGGGGGAGGAATTAATGAATGATGATTTTCAATCTACTATCTCAGTGAAAACGTTAAATGCTGGAGTATATTTCATCGTACTTAACACGAAAGGGTCGAAAGAAGTAATTCGATTTGTGAAAGAATAAAGTATTTACCTACTACGAATGTGAGGCTGCTTTTTGCAGCCTCTTTTTTTTAAAAAAGATTATGAAAAACTGTTTAGCACTTCTTATCTGTTTACAATCGCTGTTTTTGCAAGGACAATATTTCTTGTATTGGCATGATGAATTTGACAGCAACCAATTAGATTCAACGAAGTGGAAATATGACATTGGTGCCGGTGGGTGGGGAAATAACGAGATGCAATATTATACGAATTTAACTTCCAATTCGAACATAACGAATGGAAATCTAGTAATAACAGCATTGGATCAAAATTTTGGTACAAGTCAATATACTTCCGCGCGCGTTATAACGAAAGACCTTTTCGCTTTTAAATACGGAAGAATTGAAGCAAGAATCAAACTCCCAATGGGCCCTGGATTATGGCCAGCTTTCTGGATGTTAGGTGCAAATATTGATAGTCAAATTTGGCCTACTTGTGGTGAAATTGATATTATGGAGCACATAAATTCAGAATCGAAAATATATGGTACTATGCATTTCGATAGCCTTGGTCATAGATACAGAGGAGGACAGTTTAATTGCGACCCTACTCAATATCATCAATATGCAGTGATTTGGGATTCTACTAAAATTACATGGTTGGTTGATAATGTTGTATATCATGAACAAGCTATTTTTAATGGTAGTCTCAATAAAGAAGAATTTGTTAAGCCATTTTTCTTATTGTTGAATATTGCAGTTGGCGGAAACTGGCCGGGCGGACCGAATCAAAACACATTATTTCCTGCAAGTATGTATGTTGATTATGTGCGTGTGTACAAAGATCAATCAGAACTAAGTATTAATGAAGAAGGTCTAAAGGACATCACAATCAGCCCAAATCCAACAACGGGTATAGTAAACATTGAAGGATTAAATTTATCTTCAATAATTTTGCAAACAATGGACGGAAAAATTGTTTTTCAAGAGTTTTCAATGGAATCGAATGTTGTTGACTTTTCACAATTACCGAATGGTGTTTATATCATTTATGCTGAAACAACCACAGGTAACACTGTCACAAAACGATTAATAAAAGAATAAGCTTCTTACGACTTACTTATCCAATATTAATTTTCCCCATTTCGCTGGAGATAAGTTAAATCCTTCTTCGTAGGAACTACTCCAACGTGATTGGCTTTCACGTTTCTCATTCGTTCCTAAGTCAATGGCTACCTCAAATCCTAATTGTGTTCCTGCTTGTAATTGTTGATTATAAAGGGCATAGTAAGGCACGGCAATTTCCACAGTATAACCTCGTTCGTTCTGCTTG
>CAMBBW010000033.1 GCA_945863425.1 Lishizhenia tianjinensis | reverse complement strand
CCACCTCTTCCCATTCCGAACAGAGAAGTTAAGCCTGCTTGCGCTGATGGTACTGCCCTATTAAGGGTGGGAGAGTAAGTCGATGCCAATTTTTAAAACCCTAACATTCACCAGAATTGTTAGGGTTTTTTTTTGTGCTTTGGTTCGTTATTTACTCTAAATATTTATCAATACATATAATCTAATGACTTTTTTTAAAAAATATGTATCTCGGAGTGGGGGTGTTTGCGAGTTATGTGCATTGGAATCTGCAACTATTGAGTTTACTGTGTCACCAAAAGAAGATCAAATTGAAAATCAAGTCGCTATCTGTTCAACTTGTGAATTGAATTTATCAAATAAAGAAGCACGAGATCATTGGCAATGCTTGTCTGGCAGTATATGGAGCCAGGAACCAGCAGTTCAAGCTTTATCTTATAGAATATTGTATGGTATGAAAAATCAATCATGGGCAAACGATATAATGGAATCTATAGATATGGATGAAGAAATTGTTCAATGGGGAGCTCATATATATGAGATCACATTAGCTCATCAAGATGCTTTTGGAAATGTTCTTGAAAATGGTGATAATGTTGTTTTAATTCAAGCATTGAAAGTTAGGGGTACTAATTTTACAGCGTCTAAAGGTGCTGTTGTAAAGAAAATCCGCCTAGTTTCAGATAACACAAGTCAAATTGAAGGTAAAATAAATGATCAAGTTATTGTTATCTTAACTCAATTTGTTAAAAAGAATTAGCATTTAAACATTTTGTGACAGGAATTTGTTATTGTCTTATTGTTAACATAATTTAAAGTATACTATCCCGTTAAAATATAAATATGATCATTTTATTATTTCTTATTATTCATTGGTATTTGTCTCTTTTTGGTCAAACTTTTTTTCTTCATCGATATGGTGCTCATAAGATGTTTACAATGAATAAATTTTGGGAAAAGTATTTTTATTTGTTTACTTGGATTACTCAAGGATCTTCTTACCTAAATGCAAGAGCTTATGCTATTTTGCATCGTATGCATCACGCATACAGCGACACGGAAAAAGATCCACATACACCGCATTTTTTTAAGGATGCTTATGGTATGATGATGCATACTCGAAAAATATATAATGATGTTTTAAATAAGAGGATTGTTATAGAAGATAAGTTTGATCGCAATTTTCCTGAATATCCACGTATTGATAAAATAGCAGACAATGGATATGTACGATTATTATTTGCTTTAAGCTATATATCTTTTTATTTTGTTTTTGCTTCAGAATGGTGGATGTTCTTGTTTTTACCAATTCATTTTTTTATGGGGCCTATTCAGGGAGCGATTGTTAATTGGTCAGGTCATAAATATGGTTATCGCAATTTTAATGGCTCCGATAAATCAAAGAATTCATTATTTTGGGATTTACTATTGTTGGGAGAATTGTTTCAGAACAATCATCATCATGCTGGATCTAAACCTAATTTTGCTACAAAATGGTTTGAATTTGATCCAACGTATCCAATTATTTGGTTTTTTAATAAAATTGGAATTATAAGATTAACTCGCTAATTTTAAGTAATTAAAATTAAACATCAAACAAAAAAAAGAATCCTGCCGAAAGCAGGATTTAGTGGAGAAGATCGGGCTCGAACCGACGACCTCTTGACTGCCAGTCAAGCGCTCTAGCCAACTGAGCTACATCCCCGAATGAACAAATATAGCTTTAAAATTCAATCTTTTATAAGTTTATCCAACTTGAATTGTATTCCAATGGTTTTCGATGTGATTCAGGCCATTCTATAGTTGGATAACCGAGATAGAATAATCCAAGGCATTTATCTTTTTCTTTTAGTCCTAAAAAGTCATTCATTTTTGAATGATAAATCAATTTCGGGGTTGACCAAAATCCACCAATCCCGTATGCTGTGCAGGTTAAATGAATGTTTTGTATTGCACATGCGACTGCTTCAATTTCTTCAATTTCTTCAATTTTTTCTTCTACTTGCCTGCTCATACAAACTGCAATAACAGCAGACGATAAAAGAGGTCTGTTAATCATTTTTGCTAATTTAGAATCGTTTTGCTTATCAATTGGGGTTATTTCTAAATAGGTTCTTGATAAAAAGTCACTTAATTTTTCTCTACCGGCATCTGCAAAAACAATAAATCTCCAGGGTTGAGTATTTCCATGGGTAGGAGCCCACTGTGCGTTGTTTAACATTAATTCAATTTGTTCACGATGAACTTTTCTTTCAGAAAACTGTTCAGGATAAATTGTTCTTCGATTACGAATTAGTTCCGTTATTTCAGATAAATTATAACGCATATTACTCTGTTTTTTTACTTGGTAATTCTACTATAACAGCATTTTCAACTTTTTCCTTGCTTAAAGCAATTTCTAAAACTTCTTTCATTTTGGATACATAATGAAATGAAAGTCCTTTTAAATATTCAGCTTGTATCTCTTCTATATCGTGCCGGTTTTTTTCACAAAGAATAATTTCTTTAATATTTGCTCTTTTCGCAGCTAAAATCTTTTCTTTAATTCCTCCAACCGGTAATACATCACCACGTAATGTAATTTCTCCAGTCATCGCAAGATGTGATTTCACTTTTCTTTGTGTAAATAAGGAGGCTAGCGATGTTAACATGGTTATACCAGCACTTGGCCCATCTTTTGGCGTTGCTCCTTCAGGAACGTGAATATGTACATTATAATGATCAAATAATTCCTGAGGTAATTCCAGCCAATCACTATGTGCTTTGAGGAATTCGAGCGCTATTACAGCTGATTCTTTCATTACATCCCCTAAATTACCAGTAAGCGTAAGCTTTCCTTTACCTTTGGTGATTGATGATTCAATAAATAAAATATCACCCCCAACGCTTGTCCAAGCTAAACCGGTTACAACGCCAGCTACTTCATTTGAATCGTATTTCGTTCGTGGTCTTCCTGCTCCTAATATGGTAAAAAGATCCTGTTCACTGATTTTAACTTCGTAATTTTCATCCATTGCTATTTGTCGTGCTCGATTTCTAACAATCTTTGCCACCAATTTATCTAATCCGCGAACACCGGATTCATTCGTGTATTCTTCTATTACCTTACTAATGACCTTTTTATCTATTGAAATAACTTTTTTGGTAATTCCGTGTTCTTGAATTTGTTTAGGTAATAAATGTCGCTTAGCAATTTCTAATTTTTCCTCAATGGTATAACCATTTACTTCAATAATCTCCATTCGGTCGCGCAATGGACCCTGGATTGTTGAAAGATTGTTCGCTGTGGCAATGAACATAACTCGTGATAAATCGAATTCGGTTTCAACATAGTTATCGTAAAACGCACTGTTTTGCTCAGGGTCAAGTACTTCTAATAAAGCAGATGAAGGGTCTCCGTGGTTACTTCTTCCCAATTTGTCAATTTCATCAAGTACGAATACTGGATTCGCTTTTGTCGCTTTTTTGAGGTGCTGAATGATTCTTCCGGGCATTGCACCAATATATGTTTTTCTATGTCCTCTAATTTCAGATTCATCATGCAATCCACCTAACGACATTCTAATGTATTTTCTACCAAGAGCTTCGGCAATTGATTTCCCTAATGAAGTTTTACCTACTCCAGGAGGGCCGTAAAAGCATAAAATGGGTGATTTCATGTTTCCTTTTAACTTTAAAACTGCAAGGTATTCTAGAATTCGTTCCTTCACTTTTTCTAATCCATAATGGTCACGCTCCAATATTTTTTTGGCTCGATTTAAATCCAAATTGTCTTTGGAATAATCGCCCCAAGGTAGTTCCAATAATAAGTCAAGGTAATTCAACTGAACGGTATACTCCGCTCCCTGAGGATTCATGCGTTGTAATTTCCCAAGTTCTTTGTGGAACAATGTTTCAATTTCTGAATTCCATTTTTTGTCCATTGCCTTTTCTTGCAAATCACGAACGTCTTGTTCTTGAGGGTTATCTCCTAATTCATCTTGAATGGTTCTCATCTGTTGATGCAAGAAATACTCTCTTTGTTGTCGATCCAAATCTTTTTTAACCCTACTTTGAATTTCATTCCGCATTTCGAGCATTTGAATTTCCATTGTTAGGTGTTCCAGAACCATCATTATTCTTTTTTTCATATCAATCTCCTCCAACATTTCTTGTTTTTTGGAAACGTCAGCATTCATATTAGATGAAATAAAATTGATTAAAAACGTTGGTGAATCTATGTTTTTAAGGGCAAAGGAAGCTTCTGAAGGAATATTTGGACTTTCATGTATGATTTGAAGCGCCAAATCTTTGACAGTTTTAATCATTACCTTTAATTCCTTATTTTTTTTATCAAAAGGGACTTCATCAAAAACACGTACATTTGCTTTGATGTATGGGTCCGTTTGTGTCAACTCTAACATTTCAAATCGACGTTTACCCTGTATGATAACTGTAGTGCTACCATCGGGCATTCTGAGAAGCCGAACTATTTGTGCAACAGTACCTGTTTTGTGGAGGTCATTAAATTCCGGAGATTCTTCCTCTTGGTTTATTTGAGATACAACGCCAATAATTTTATTTCCCTTGTTTGCTTCATTGACCAGTTTAATTGATCGATCCCGTCCTACTGTTATAGGAATTACTACTCCTGGAAAAAGGACATTATTTCTAAGTGGTAAAATGGGTAACTCAGTTGGAAAAACTTGACTATTCATATCTTGCTCTTCCTCTGCAGTGATAAGTGGGATGAACTCAGCATCACTCTCTATTTCAGTATGGAAATTTAATAAAGTAGTTTTAAATAATTCACTCATAATTGTTCTAGTTCAATTGAACCTAATTTTACTGTCTATTTGGCAGTAAAAAAAGGGTTGATTTATAAATTTATCAAAATAAGCTTTGTATTATTATGACGTACATAATGCGTCAAGCAATATGCCAACGGAAAAATCAGGTAATTATGTCGCAATTGGATAAAAGAAACCGTAAGTTTTTAGTTAAAATAATTTATAAAAATTATTTGTTATCCTTTATTATCCCAAGAATTTCAATTTCTTCCTCTGATAACGTTAATCCCCTCCGTTGCATCATATTATTGGCGTATTCGGTGGCTTTATTGAATTTAAATGATTCAAAACCATTACTTCCACCCCAAGAAAATGAAGGGATGAATTTAGACGGGAAATCGGCGCCGAACACATTACATGAAACTCCAACAACTGTTGCAGTATTGAACATAGTGTTTATACCACATTTAGAATGGTCGCCCATACAAAGTCCCATAAATTGTAAATTGGTTTGTACTTCTTTATTTTCTTCATAGGAATAGGTTGAAACATTCCCGTAGTTATTTTTTAAATTAGAAGTGTTGGTATCTGCTCCCAAATTACACCATTCACCAATTATTGAATTACCCACAAAGCCATCATGACCTTTATTTGAATATGCTTGAAAAACAACATTATTTATTTCACCACCAACTTTGCAGTGAGGACCAAGTGTTGATGCACCATATACTTTAGCTCCAAGTTTTAATGCGCTGTGTTCGCACATGGCTAAAGGACCACGTACGATGGATCCTTCCATAATTTCGGCATGCTTTCCAATGTAAATTGGACCAGCGTTTGTGTTGAGAATACTTGCTTCAACGATTGCTCCTTCTTCAAGGAAAATATCTTTTTTATCACCAATCAACGTGTTCGATTTTGATAAGGGTTGAGATTTCCTGCCAGCCGTTATTAGTCCGAAATCCTGCTTAAGTACCAGATCATTTTTTTGATAAATATCCCATCGTTGTTCTATTAAAACGGCTTCATTTCCAGTATAATTAATTCTAAGAGTTTCTGTTCCGACAGTCGCTATCCATGTTTCATTAGTATAAAGCGAATTTCCTTCTTCTAATTGAAATAATGTTGCAACAATCTCCTCATTTGGAATAATCGCTGCATTAACCTCAATAGCACCTATTTGTTTCTTAAATTTCCCTTGAAGATATTTTTCGGTTGTGAATCCTATTTCAGCATTGATCGTTGGATCAAAAGACTCTATTAATTTCTTCCAGCGCTCATCATTTGTGAAAATGCCAATTCGTAAATTTCCTACTGGTCTTGTTAATGTTAACGGAGCGAAACGCAAATGAAAACCATTATCATTTAAATTAATTCTCATGATTTAAAGAGGGTTTGTTTGTTAAAAAAGAACTTACATATAGAGCTAGAAATGTCAGTAAACCATTGATTATAAGCATTTCGTAACCAAATTTATAGCCATTCAACCAATTTATTGAATGTTTGTCAGTGATGTAACAAATTGCCGGAATGATGATACAGATAAATGGTACAGCTATATTTAATGCATTTCGTTTTGTGAAAATTCCAAATGCAAACAATCCAATGAGCGGACCGTATGTATATGAAGCAAGAGTGAGTATCATATCAATGATGTCCGTTTTAGGATTTTTTTCGATGTACCAATTTGTACCAAGAATGATTATCAGAAAAAGTACCGAAAAACCAATATGGACAAATAACATTGTCCTTTTTTTGCTTTTTTCTTCTTTCTTTTTAAAATTTAGAAAATCGATGCAAAATCCGGTGGTTAATGCAGCCAGAGCACTGTCCGCCGATGCATAGGATGACGCTGTAATTCCAAGTAAAAAAAAGATTCCAGCTAATGTTCCAAATTCAGTTAATGCCAGAGTAGGGAATGTGTGGTCCGTTTTTAGCGGAAGGTCAACTCCTTTTGAATTCGCATAGACATAAAGTGCGCCTCCTAAAATAAGAAATAGAAAATTTGTTGCGACTAACACAACGGTAAATGAATACATGTTTTTCTGCGCTTCTTTGATGTTCTTGCAGGTTAGATTTTTTTGCATTAAGTCTTGGTCAAGCCCTGTCATGGCAATAGCTAGGAACATTCCTCCAAAAAAATGCTTGAAGAAATAATTTTTTGCATTGGAATCATCTAAAACAAAAATGCGTGAAAGAGAATGACCTGTGGAGGTTTTTGATTGAGATATTTTATCCCATAATCCAATTAAATCGACATTCAATGTTTGAGCAACGATAACTGTACAAATGATTACCGAACTCACCAAGAAAAAGGTCTGAAAAGTATCTGTATATACAATTGTTTTTATACCTCCTTTGAAAGTATACACCCAAATAAGTAGAATTGTTATGCATGCGGTCACCCAATATGGCACACCAAGCCCTTCGAAAAGAAAAAGTTGCAATACGATTGTGGCTAGGTACAAGCGAATTGCTGAGCCTAAAGTCCTTGAAAGTATGAAAAAAGCAGCTCCCGTTTTATAACTAATGAATCCTAATCGCTTTTCTAAATACTCATAAATGGAGGTTACGTTTAATCGGTAGTAAAGGGGCATTAGTAGTTGAGCAATAACTATATAACCTAAAACATATCCCAAAACCACTTGGAAATAGGCCATTCCATCATTAATTACTTTTCCTGGGACAGAAATAAATGTTACTCCAGACAAGGACGCGCCGATCATTCCAAAAGCAACTAAATACCATGGGCTTTGTCTATCACCCGTGAAAAAAGTCTCACTCGTTGCTTTACGTGATGTCAAGATTGAAATCCCAATTAATACCAGAAAATAGCATACTAAAACGGTAATAATTAAGGTAGTGCTCATTATTCTTCGTTATTAGTTAGTGAAGAATCATTTTTTATCCAAGCAAGATTTCTAGAATAGAGAAAAACAAACAATCCGGAAAAAAGTAAGTTTACAACGATTAAGGGTGTTGGAACTTCTGATGGAGATAAAATAAAATAAATTGAGATTGAAGAAAGTATGCTGTAGACTATATATGCGTGAAAACCATAGATTTCTTTTCTAAACATTAAAATCACACTTACAAGACCTATGATTGAAAAAAGTGTAGAAATGCCTGTGAAAAACAAGAAGTTGTCATTAACAGCGGTACTTATTTGTTGGATTTTCTCAATTATCTCCATTACTTCCGGTGGCGGATCGAGTTGTCTAAAATCTACAATAGTCTTTGCCATCTCTAAATTTTCTTTCTTTATTTGTTCAGCACCTGGTGGCCCACTAACTAAACTTATAATTCCGTTTAATATAGCAAGAGAAGTATTTAGAATTGTTAAAATTCCAAGTATAAGTAAGGATTTCGGTTTATTTTTGAACATAAGTGTTTTTTTGAACGAATGTATTTATTTTGTCTATAAAAAATGAGTTTCGGCTTGTTTCTTTCCAAATAAGATTTGTTTATAACCTCTTCTAGAATAGGTGAAGAAATGCAATTAATTTCTGGTATCTATGCCCCAAAGCATTTTATTTCGAATTGTATCCAAGAAATTATTATTTTCAAATCGAACTACATTAATCATGAATTCAGCTTTTTTCACAATCACTTTTTCACCTTGTTTTATGCTTTTAGAATTGCCGTCAAGGCTTAATAAAGATTTTCTATCTCGCCCTTCTACACTCAGCTCAATTGGTAAATGATCAGGAACAACCATTGGGCGTACATTGAGGTTGTGTGGTGCAATCGGCGTAAGAATATGCACTTGACAACCGGGAGTTATAATTGGACCACCACAACTCAAGCTGTATGCCGTCGATCCGGTTGGGGTTGCAATGATTAATCCGTCTGCCCAATAAGAATTTAAATATTTATTATCCAGAGATGCATGAACCGTAATCATGGATGCAGTGTCTTTTTTATGTACGGTTAATTCATTTAATGCAAAGTTATCTTCACCAAATAGATCATCTTCAGTATACACGCGCAATAAGGAGCGTTTTTGAAACTCATATTCCTTATTCTTAACTTTAGTAAGGGTTTCAGCAATTTGATCTTTAGAAATATTGGCTAAAAAACCAAGTCTACCTGTGTTTATGCCCATTATCGGCACCCCCGAATTTCGGATGTAGCTGACCGTTTTGATGAATGTTCCATCACCACCAATACTTAGTGTTAAATCTATCCCGCTGTAGAAATCCAGATGAGTTGAGAAGATGTCGTAATTTTTTGTTAAGCCCGCCTTCAAGGTTAGTACTTCCTTAAGTTCTTTCTCTAGAATGATTTTCCATCCAAGGTCTTCCAGAAAAGCAAAAACAGCTAGAAAGGTTGGTATCGTTTGTTTTGTGATTTTTTTACCGTAAATCGCTACTCGCATACTTAAAATTTCAAATAGTTCATCAAAGCATCATAGCGCCACAAAACATCATCTTCATGCATTCCTTTTTGAAATGTTGCTTTTATTTCAATTTCATATCGCTCAAAGGATCTAATTATACGTGTTAAATCAGATTGATTTATTTTTAATGTAACTTCAATCCGCGTAGAATCTGTTGAACTAAAAATGTAGGAACTCAGAATTTTAGCATTTTCACCTTCTACAATTCGAGCTATTTGCGCTAATGAATAATCTATAGAATTCATCTCAAGAACAATAATTCCTCCAGGCTCTTTGATTCCTCCGGTTGATGCCAATGAATTAATCAACACGTGAACACTTGTGCAGCCCAAATAGTTTTCTTGTTCATCCAAAATTGGCATGATGCTCAGTTTGAATTCAGACATTCTGTAAAGCACCTCATAAATATGTACATGGTCGAAAACAAATGGTCTTGGTAGATGATCAAATAAGGTGTCTAAAGTTTCCGAATCATCTAATCTATCTAATATATCCGCCTCTGATACAACGCCAACAAAGTTTCCATTTTTTAACACAGGCAAATGAGAAACTTTAAATTCATCCATCCAATTAATGGCCTTTTCACCTGTGTCTGTATGAACTAAAGGAGGTATTTCTTCCGTAATTAAATCAATTGCTCTCATAA
Source organism: Lishizhenia tianjinensis (assembly GCA_945863425.1). Classification (GTDB taxonomy): domain Bacteria; phylum Bacteroidota; class Bacteroidia; order Flavobacteriales_D; family Crocinitomicaceae; genus UBA952. The sequence goes on along the minus strand of CAMBBW010000033.1, from coordinate 8,736 downwards.
ATTGTGACCAAAGTACTAATTTATAAATGAAGTTTGTACTTTTGATAGCGTAAAATTAACTTGAAAGATGACAAAACTTAGTGTTAACATCAATAAAATCGCTACAATTAGAAATGCACGGGGTGGACTAACGCCAAATGTAATTCAAACTGCAATTGATTGTGAACGATTCGGGGCTCAGGGAATTACGGTACATCCTAGGCCAGATGAGAGACATATTACGCTAAGAGATGTATATGAGTTAAAAGATGTTGTTTCAACAGAATTTAATATTGAAGGTTATCCAGATGATCGATTTTTAAAAATCATTAAAGATCTTCGGCCAGAACAAGCCACATTGGTGCCGGATCCGCCTGGTGTACTAACATCTAATGCTGGATGGAATATATATGAAAATGAAAAATTTTTACAAAAGATTATTGCACAAATACAAAATTTAGGGGTGCGAACAGCATTATTTTTGGATACTGAAATTAAACAACTTGAAAAAGTGAAAGAATTGGGCGCTGACCGAATAGAATTATATACTGGTCCCTACGCTGAAAATTATTCCATGCATAAAGATTTGGCTGTTTTTGATTATGTAATTACTGCCCAAGAAGCACATAAATTAGGGTTAGGTGTGAATGCAGGGCACGATTTGAGTTTGGATAATTTGTCATACTTAATAAAAAACATTCCATTTATAAATGAGGTTTCCATAGGTCATGCTTTGATCTCGGATGCTCTTTATTTGGGATTGGAAAATACAATTCAGCGTTATTTATTGGAAATTGAAAAAGGTCTACTTAACTACTAAATAAAAAAAAATGGCAGAAAAGATTAAATTCGGAACAGATGGTTGGAGAGCAATAATTGCCCAAGATTTTACAGTTGAAAACGTGGCACGTGTGGCAGAGGCTACCGGGGAATGGTTATTGAATCAATCGGGTGAACCTAAACTCACCATCGGGCATGATTGCCGATTTGCGGGTGAATTGTTCATGGAAACTGCTGCAAAGGTATTTCTTTCACAAGGAATTAAAGTCTACATGAATCGAGGCTTTATTTCGACGCCAATGCTGTCGTTAGGAACGAAAAATTACGGATGTCGAATTGGAATTATTATTACGGCTAGTCATAATCCGCCATCGTATAACGGCTATAAAATTAAAGCAGATTTTGGTGGACCACTGCAGCCTGAGTATATTCAAGAAATTGAAGATGTAATTCCAGTTTTTTCAACGGTTTCCTATCAGCAAATTGATTTAAAAGTGGAGGAAGCAGCAGGACGACTTGAGGTTATCGATCTGGAAACAATGTATATAAATCACGTGAAAGCTAATTTTGACTTGAATGCCATTCGTCATTCAGGATTAAAGTTAGTATATGATGCCATGTATGGGGCTGGTCAATCCGTAATAAAAAAAATCCTACCAGAGGTTGAGTTACTTCATTGCGACTATAATCCTTCTTTTAAAGGTCAGGCTCCTGAACCAATTGCAAAAAATTTAAAAGAGTTAGAAGAATTAATCAAGGCGAAAGGTAATGTGGATTGTGCTTTGGCTACTGACGGAGATGCAGATAGAATTGGATTGTTTAATGGTAAAGGGGAGTTCATTGATTCACATCATATAATTTTATTATTGATTCATTACTTAGTTAAATACAAGCATTTAAAAGGAATTGTCGCGACGGCATTTAGTGTAACTCCACGAGTAGATAGAATGTGTGAAATTTATAATTTGGAACAACGAATTACAAAAATAGGCTTCAAAGAAATCGCTTCAATTATGGTGAAAGAAGATGTTCTTATAGGCGGAGAAGAATCAGGAGGAATTGCAGTTAAAGGACATATTCCTGAAAGAGATGGTATTTGGATGGGGTTAATTATCTGGGAATTTATGGCTAAATCGGGCAAGTCCCTAGATGAGTTAATTTCAGAAGTATATGAATTAGTGGGTGAATTTAAATTCGAACGAAATGATTTGCATATAACGGAAGAATTGAAGAGTAAAATCATTGAAAATTGCAATCAAAATAAATACACCCGTTTTGGCGAATATCAAGTGAAAGAACTTCAGACAACAGATGGTTTTAAGTACTTTTTTGATGATCAACGTTGGCTTATGATTCGTCCTTCAGGTACAGAGCCTGTTTTGCGAAATTATGCAGAAGCACCAACATTGGAGGAGGTAAGGAAAATTTTAAAGATGTGTGAAGAAACTATTACGCAAATTTAATCGTCTTATACTTGGATTAGTAAAAAAAACTACATATTTGTAGGGTAAAAAATAGAGTATATGTCTTCTGATCAAAACAATGAGATTTATTCAAAGGCTGTAAGAGCAGGTAAACGCACTTATTTTTTTGATGTCAAATCAACCAAAAGCAATGATCTTTACATTACCGTTACTGAAAGCAAAAAGGTAACTAGTGAAGATGGTTATGAAAATTACCAAAAGCACAAAATCTTTCTGTACAAGGAAGATTTTGAAAAATTTAAAGAAGGATTAGAAGATGTTCTGCTAAAAATTGAAGAGCTAAAAGGGTAAGTTAACCGATTAGATTTTTTATTTCTTCAATTATTTTTGCTGCTAACTGTTTAGCCTTTTCTTCATTAGCGCTTTCTGAGTAGATTCGAATAATTGGTTCTGTGTTACTTTTACGTAAATGCACCCATTCTTGGTTAAAATATATTTTAACACCATCAAGCGTATCAACCTCAAATTCCTTGTATTTATTACTCATTTCAACAAGGATTTTATCCACATCGATGGAAGGAGTCAATTCTATTTTGTTTTTTGAGATGGTATATTTCGGGTAGGAATTTCTCAACTCACTAACAGAACATTTTTTTTCAGCTAAATGACTTAAGAATAGCGCTATTCCAACTAAAGCATCACGACCATAATGCAATTCTGGATAAATAATTCCACCGTTTCCTTCACCACCGATTACCGCATTTGTTTCTTTCATTTTGACCACAACATTCACTTCGCCAACAGCAGAAGCAGCATAAGACTGCCCCCATTTTTCTGTTACATCTCTCAATGCACGGGTTGAGGACATGTTGGATACGGTATTTCCCGGGGTATGTTTTAACACGTAATCACCAACTGCAACCAAGGTGTACTCTTCACCAAACATACTTCCATCCTCACACACCAATGCTAATCTATCAACATCTGGATCTATGGAAATACCAAGGTCTGCGTGATTTAATTCAACTTTACTTGATAGTTCTGTTAAATGTTCAGGTAATGGTTCTGGATTATGCGGGAAATGACCTGTTGGTTCACAATATAATTCGGTTATGGTATTAACACCAAGTGCTTTTAATAGTGCTGGAATAAAAAGTCCTCCGGTAGAATTAACTGCGTCGACAACAATTGAGAAATTTGCATTCGCAATTGCTTTTCTATTAACAAGTGGTAAATTCAGAATTAAGTCAATGTGTTTTTGCAAATAAGAATCATCTTTTATCCAAGTACCAATTGAGTCAATATCAGCAAAAAGGAAATCTTCTTTTTCAGCAATCTCAAGTAATGTTTCTCCTTCTTGACCGGATATAAATTCTCCTTTCTCGTTCAATAATTTCAAGGCATTCCATTGTTTTGGATTGTGACTTGCTGTGAGGATTATTCCTCCTTGTGCGTTTTCAATGGGAACTGCAATTTCAACTGTTGGCGTTGTTGAAAGACCTAGATCTATAACATCAATTCCTAATCCGCATAACGTGGAACAAACTAATTGGTTAATCATATCGCCTGATAATCGAGCATCTCTGCCAATAACCACACGTAATTTTTTATCCGGAGATTTAGATTTTAACCAAGTGCCATAGGCAGCTGCAAATTTAACGGCATCAACGGGAGTTAGGCCTTCACCGGGCGCTCCTCCAATAGTACCTCTGATTCCGGAGATAGATTTTATTAAAGTCATGGTAGATTAGTTAGCTAGTTTTTTATGTAAATCAATCATTTTCAAACAAGCGATAGCACATTCAATGCCTTTGTTGCCATGTTTACCACCTGAACGGTCAATTGATTGCTGTATGTTTAAGTCAGTTAAAACACAAAAAGAAATGTGCTTATTGTATTTTAAACTAACGTCCATAATTCCTTTAGTAGCGCCATCACAAACAAAATCAAAATGCCTCGTTTCTCCTTGAATAACCACACCGATTGCAATTACAGCATCGATTGTAGTATTCTCAAATAATTGCTGTGCGCCTAATGCTAATTCGAAGGTTCCGGGCACAAATATTTTTGTAATGTTGTTTTCAGTAACACCTGCTTCTTGCAATGCTTGTTCCGCACCCTTTAACAGGTTTAGTGTTATTTCAGAATTCCACTCAGAAACTACAATTCCAATCTTGAAATCTGATCCGTTGGGAACTTCTGTAGGATTAAAATAGGAGAGATTGCGATTAATAGTAGCCATGAAGTTGTTATTTCACAACTTTTCCCGAAGCTCTTGCAATATATTTATCAATTGTTTTTTGATTTGCATAAGCTGGATACTCATCTCTAATTTTTGTATAATGTTCTGTTGCTTTCTTAAAATCGTTAATTTTTTCAGCATGAAGACCTGCTTTAAACAAATACATCGGAGTAGTATAATCGTTAATATTCGTTTCTGAAGCTTCTAGGTATGTTTCAATGGCTTTTTTGTAATCTTTCATTTCAGATTGACAATCGCCGGTTAAACCTAGTCTCATAGCAGATAAAAAAGTATCATCTAATTTTACTTCGTCAAGTTCTTTCAATGCTTTTTTGAATTCACCTTTTGCCATAAACTGACGTGCTAGTACAAATTGTGCCAACTCTCCGCCAATATAACCATCATATTTCTTCTTAGCTTTAGTTAACTCCGTTATTGCCAAATTCGTAGAATCCTTTTCAGCGTAATTTAGACCTTTCCAATACGCATTTTTAGATTCATTATTTTTAGCTTTCCAAATAAACTGGTAGTAGGCCAGAGCCCCCAACATTATAATTAATAAACCACCAAAAATAAGTGTGCCAAATTTAAAACGTGAATCGTTCTGAAACTTGTTTTTAATCGTATCTAAAGATAAATTTTCTAGCATAATTGTATAATTCAAGGGTGCAAAAATAGAAATAAAAAATCAAATTTCTTGTTTTTCAGGTGAATAATTTGAATGACAATCATTCAAATGGAATTTTACCCTTTAAAATATTGATTTTTTACCATTTTGCCCTACTGAACTTCTCTACCTTTGAGGCATTTCTTTTATCTTTGCAAAAAATAAAATCATGTCCAAACCTGTTCGCGTTCGATTTGCACCTTCACCAACTGGCCCTCTCCACATGGGAGGAGTTAGAACGGCATTATACAATTATTTATTTGCCAAGAAAAATAATGGGACATTCATTATTCGAATAGAAGATACGGATCAAACTCGATTTGTTCCCGGAGCGCAAGATTATATTATGGAATCGATGAAATGGTGTGGAATTATGCCAACCGAAGGGCCTGGAATTGGCGGAGATTTTGGTCCGTATGTTCAATCAGAACGGAAAGAACTTTACAAGCCCTTTGCAGAACAATTGGTAAAAGATGAGAAAGCCTATTATGCCTTCGATTCAGCTACTGAATTAGAAAATGTGAGGGAGCAAGCAAAACAAATGGGAATGCCTAATTGGCAATACAACAGCATAACGCGTTCCTCGTTGAGAAATTCATTAACCTTACCAGCAGATGAAGTACAGCGATTATTGGATTCCAATGAACCATACGTTATTCGAATGAAAATGCCCCGAAACAGAGATGTTCGTTTAAATGATATTATCAGGGGTTGGGTTGTTGTCAATACGAATAACCTAGATGATAAAGTATTGTTCAAAAGTGATGGAATGCCGACCTACCATTTGGCAAATGTGGTGGACGATTATTTAATGAAAATTAGCCATGTTATTCGTGGGGAGGAGTGGCTTCCGTCTGCGCCATTGCACTATTTATTGTACGAAGCATTTGGTTGGGATTGCCCTGAATTTGCTCATTTGCCACTTTTATTGCGGCCAGATGGGAATGGTAAATTATCCAAACGTGATGGAGATCGTCTTGGCTTTCCAGTTTTTCCGATAGATTGGCATACGTCAGAAGGAGAATTATACTCAGGTTACCGCGAGAAAGGATATCATCCTGCTGCATTTATCAATATGTTAGCTTTTCTTGGATGGAATCCCGGAACAACGCAAGAAATTTTTAGTTTGGAACAATTAACCGAAGCATTTTCATTGGATAGAGTTTCCAAGGCAGGGGCTAAATTTGATGCAGATAAAACAAAATGGTTTCAACAACACTATCTTAGAACAACGCCGGATATTGAATTAGCGATGGAATTACAGGGATTAACTTCAAAGGAATTATCGGTAGAGAAGTTAATTGAAATTTGTCGATTAATGAAAGAAAGAGCAACGTTTGTATCGGATATTTTAACGGAAGGAAATTATTTATTGGAACAACCCAAAGTATATGACGCCGAAATTATATCGAAAAAATGGAAATCAGAGACAACTGAATACATGAAAGATTGGCTGATTGAAATTGAGAAGCTACAGGAATTTACAGCCCATAATATTGAAACGGCATTTAAAGATTTCTTAGCCTCTAAAAGTGTTGGTATTGGTGCTGTTTTATTGCCGTTCCGTTTATTGGTTACAGGAGTTGGAATGGGGCCAGGCATGTTCGAAATTGCATCATTTTTAGGAAAAGAGGAAGTAATTGGACGAATGAAATCTGGTCTTAGCTCTATTGAATCATTGGTGAAATGAAACAACTTATTTATATTACAGGAATAAAAACCTATTCATTTCATGGTTGCTTAGCAGAAGAATCTAGAATTGGCGGGCATTATCAAGTGGATATTAAATTAGAAACTGATTTCAGTCAAGCGGCACTTAACGATGATTTAATAGAAACTATAGATTATGTTGTTGTAAATCAAATTGTTGAATTAGAAATGGCGATTCCCTCCAAATTAATAGAGCATGTGGGTTTGCGTATTTACAATACAATTAAATCAACCTTTATTACATGTAATAAATTAGAAGTGTTGATAAGGAAAATTTCACCACCAATCAATGGCGACGTAGATGAGGTTGCAATTGCTCTTTCAGATTTTAATTAAATAATCGTTGAGGCTTGATATATTCGAAGTTCGTCCCATGAAATTTGGTTACCAACTTGGGCTTTTATTTGAGACAAAGAATTTCCTTTAACTTGTTCAAGAATGTTTTTAATTTCTTTGATTCGTTCTGCGCTCATAACGTCATTGAGGGTAACTTTTTCAGCGCGTATCAATTGGGTGATGTGACTATAAATGGTTGATTCAGACAATTGTCGAGATAGTGCTATTTCCTCGAGCTTCATTCCAGCAAGAATGAATTCTAGCGTTGTTTCAATCGTACTTAGTTTACTTTTCTTTTCAGTAGATTTTTTCGTTAAAATGCGCGTTTCAAAATCGATGACATCTACTATTAATTTGGATTTTTTACTGTGTTGACGCAACAATTGTTGCACAGCGCTTATTTTGGAGATTTGGTAGTTTTCTATTTCTGGAATTTTGAAAATTGATTGAGTGATTTCTACTCCCATGCTGATTTTCTCCATTAAAACCCTCGTTTTTTTCAGTTCAATAATTTTACTAAAAAGCATTTCCGATTGCTCTTCTAATTCATCTGTATGTTGTTTCGTTTTTTTTATTTGCTTTAACTCACCAATCTTATAATAGAATTTTCCGAGAATTTCATCGAAAACTGTATAAAAATAGTTGTAGGCAGCTATCGTTCGATCATTTATGAAAGTCAAATCTGTTCCTGATTGAAACAATTTATCAAGTTGTTTTCTGAATTTATAAGAATCTTCTTGCGTTTGGGAGAGTTTACTCGTTATTTCTTTTATCCAATCTATATTTTTAGCCTTTTCGGATTTACTTAATGCCCCCGTATAACTTGCTGCATGCACACTCATAGATTCAACCAAAGCATACCAATCAAATGTTTTTAATAACCTTTGCCATAGGAATTTGGTTGTGTCTTTTTTTAATTGTGTATTTAAATCATCTAAATTCGTTTCTTGCGTTGTAAAATCAATTAGTTGTTGGTCAATTGCAATTGATCGGTTTTCTATAGGGGACACAAGTTTTAATCCATCTAATGTCCTTAAGCGTGAAAAAGCAACATATGCCTGACCAGGTGCAAAAACTTCGGTGACATCTAAAATAGCTTTATCAAAGGTTAGTCCTTGACTTTTATGAACGGTAATTGCCCATGCCAGTTTTAATGGGTATTGAACAAATGTACCTGTCACTTCTTCAGAAATTTCTTGAGTTGCTTCATTTAACGAAAATTTCATGTTGGACCACTCATATTTTTCGACAATAATTCTTTTCTTTTCGTCTGGAAAAAGTACAGTTATCTCATAATCGGTTAAATTGATCACCTCACCGATTTTTCCATTATAATAGTTTTTCTCAAGCCCAACATCATTTTTTACAAACATGACTTGTGATCCTAATTTAAGCTCAAGTTGATTGTCAATTGGGTAAATATGTTCTGGGAATTCGCCCGTGATTTCTGCTGTATAGAAATAGGATTTTGATTTGATTTTCGTTAGTTCTTTTGCATTTATTTCGTCTGCTCTGGCATTATGTGTGGATAAGGTAATGTAGCCATTTTTGTCAAATTCTGAGTCAGTAATTACTTTTTTATTGAGGATAGAAATATG
>CAMBBW010000032.1 GCA_945863425.1 Lishizhenia tianjinensis | reverse complement strand
GGAGAAAAACGGAGAGAAAGAACACGAGGATTGAAATAAAGTTATTCCTTTTGTCCAGTTTTCTTATAAAAATTGAACAAACACCCAAAATATGTCCATTTTTTTGAAAACTGCGCAGAAAATAGAGGGGCTATTGTTCTAGAAAGATGTTGAATTTCTATATAAAGTGAGACGAATAAAGTAAGAATCAATCTTACCCCTTCAAAATACCCCTTGAAATTACAATTTTTTGTACTTCCGAAGTTCCTTCGTAGATCTGTGTGATTTTCGCATCGCGCATCATTCGCTCCACGTGATATTCTTTCACGAAACCGTATCCGCCATGAATTTGAACAGCCTCAACCGTTTGTTCCATTGCCACTTTGGATGCGTATAATTTTGCCATGGCTGAAGATTGATCGTAGTTTCTACCCTGGTCTTTGTCCGTTGCTGATTTGTAAACCAACATACGCGCTGCTTCAATCTCAGTAGCCATATCTGCTAATTTGAATGCAATTGCCTGGTGTTTGTAAATTTCCTTTCCAAATGCTTTTCGTTGCTTCGAATATTCAGTCGATAACTCAAATGCTCCTCCGGCAATTCCTAATGCTTGTGCAGCGATACCGATTCTACCTCCAGAAAGCACTTTCATGGCAAATGTGAATCCAAAACCATCTTCACCAATTCTATTTTCTTTCGGAACTTTTACGTCATTGAATAACAAGGTGTGGGTATCACTTCCGCGAATCCCCATTTTGTCTTCTTTTGCACCAACAATGAATCCGTCCATTCCACGTTCCACGATTAGTGCGTTAATTCCTTTGTGACCCAATTCCACATTAGTCTGCGCAATTACTAAGTATACAGAAGCTGAAGAACCATTGGTAATCCAATTTTTTGTTCCGTTCAATAAATAATGGTCGCCCATATCTATAGCTGTTGTACTTTGAGAAGTTGCATCCGAACCCGCTTCTGGTTCTGATAAACAAAACGCTCCGATTTTTTCACCGGTAGCAAGTGCAACTAAATATTTTTGTTTTTGTTCTTCTGTACCAAATTTTTCTATTCCCCAGCAAACCAATGAATTATTCACCGACATACAAACAGATGTAGACGCATCCACTTTGGAAATTTCTTCCATAGCCAACACATACGACAAGGTATCCATTCCGCTTCCGCCATATTTTGGATCTACCATCATTCCCATAAAGCCAAGTTCTGCCAATTGCTTGATTTCTTCTGCTGGAAACTTCTGAAGGTTATCACGCTCGATAACTCCCGGTTTTAATACGTTTTGCGCAAAATCTCTTGCAGCATCTCTTACGGCAATTTGTTCTTCGGTTAGTTCAAAATTCATGGTTTATGAAGTTTTAATTGTTTCTTTGTATGCAAATTTAATGGTTTCAATTGTTTTTTCACAACATTAAGGTATGGTTGAATTAGAAATTCTTGGTTTGATGTCCGGAACCTCCTTAGATGGCTTGGATATTGCACATGTAAAATTCTCGATAAGTCCCGAAAAAAAGGAGTTTAAGTTATTGAATTTCAAGACTTTTGAGTACGAATCTGATTGTGTAATGGAACTTAGAAATGCACCCACACTTTCGGTAATTGAGCTGTTGAAATTGGATAAAAAAATTGGAAAGGAGTTTGCAAACAACGTGAATCTGTTCTTGGAAGAATATCAAATCGATAAAAATAACATTCAAGCCATTGCTTCTCATGGACAGACAATTTTGCATCAACCTCAAAATGGATTTACCCTTCAAATTGGATGTGGTGCCACGATTGCGTATCACACCAATCTTCCCGTAATCAATGATTTTCGAACGATGGATGTGGTAGCCGGTGGACAAGGTGCGCCTCTCGTTCCTATTGGAGATTTTGATTTATTTAATGATCTAGCCGAAGGATTTTTGAATTTGGGCGGATTTGCAAATATCAGTTTGAAAAAAGAAGAACAAATTAGTGCTTTTGATATTTGTCCGGCAAATTTACCATTCAATGAATTGGTAAAAGAACTAGGTGTTAATTTTGATAACGAAGGGAAAATAGCCCGAACAGGAAGAATTAATTCAGATCTTTTGTCTTGTTTAAACGACTTGGCATATTATTCTTTGGAAGCACCTAAATCTTTAGGGACAGAATGGTTGGAAGAATTTTTTAATCCAGTTCTGAAGTCTTTTAAAATTAGTATCGAAGATAAATTAGCTACTATTTCAGAACATATCGCATTGCAAGTCGCCAAGGTTATTGCAGAAAATCAATTACAAAACGTGATGACAACCGGAGGTGGTACAAAAAACAGGTTTTTGATAGAGCGCATTCAATTTCACTCAAAAAACAAATTGGTTTTTATGGATGAACACATTTCGGATTTCAAGGAGGCATTAGTCTTTGCGTATCTGGGAGTGCTTTATTTACTGGATCAACCCAACTGCATTTCCTCGGTTACAGGGGCGAATGAAAATGTTATTGGTGGTTGTTTACACAAGGCATAATACGTTCAAAAACAGCTTGTTTTGAGGATTAAAATCCAGCGGTAAAATCTACTTATTATCAACCAAAATATTTTTAAATTGCTTTAAAACAAAGTGGCTCGGTTTAATCTATCTTTCTCGAAATGTATAACCCATCGCGCACAGGCAACAAAATAGATTCTAGCTGCGGGTGATTTTGAACATAATCATTGAACTCATTAATCATTCTTGTATCTACATCCATTTTTTCTTTCGGCATGGTCACTTTACCCGACCACAACACATTGTCTGTAAGAATGTATCCTCCAGAATTTAGCTTGTTCAAAACAAGGTCGAGGTAATTCTTGTAATTTCGTTTATCGGCATCAATAAAAACTAAGTCAAAATTTTCTGTGATTGTTGGAATTATTTCTAGGGCATTTCCGGTAATTTGTTCAATTTTATCGGATAATTCGGCTTCAAGTATAAAATTAGAAATCATTTTTTCCAATTCTACATTCACGTCAATGGTGATCAATTTTCCTTCTGTTTTTAGACCTTGTGCCAGCGCAATAGCTGAATAACCGGTATAAGTTCCAATTTCGAGAATACGTTTCGGTTGTATCATTTCAACCAAGAACCGAAGTAATTGCCCTTGAAAATGTCCACTAAGCATGCGTGGTTGCATTACTTTTAGGTGTGTTTCTCTGTTTATTTTGTGTAAAACGGCAGACTCTTGTGGAGTATGACGCAGCACGTATTCTTCAATGTCTTTCGGTAAAAATTCCATCTATTGTACTTTTGGACCAATGTATTCTATGCAAGGAGTAAATCCTACAAAACACTTCCCTTTTAATTCAACGTGTATTGATCCTGAATTGGAAACCGAAAAGCTATAATCCGGTTCTTTTTTCCATAATTCAAGGCATTTTTCACCACTAAATCGGTAATTCGTTGAATCCGTAATAAATGTTTTTAGTTGTTTCATCAATTCTTCATTGGGTAGAAATTTGTCTGCGCGATAAACGTCGTAATTTCCAGCGGTTAATTTACCCGTCCATGTTCCGGATGTATCTGTAATGATCCAATTTTCTACCTTTTTTCCGCCTTTTTTGGTGAGGGCAAACTTAGATTTGGAAGCCATAACAATCGTACCTCGAGCCATTTCAGGTGTTGGCCTTGCTCCTCCGCAATAGGGAGTATGTTTAATAAACACTAATGTTTGGCGTTGCGATGAACAGCCATAAATGGACAAGATTGTGAAAAGTAAAAAAAGTAATTTCATATACAGAATTAGAGTTGCTAAGTTAAAAAGATAAGCCGCGGTTTTACCTAATAAAAGGATGATTTTTTTTATTCTACTTTTTCGATCACGTTTTGGTCTGTTTTTTGAAAAAAGAATACCTTTATACTAAGTAATATAACATGGCACTAAAGCAGCATTTGATTCAAAAACTAGAGCAAAAACTTTCTCCTCAACAAATTCAGTTGATGAAACTGCTTCAAGTACCAACCATTGAACTCGATCAGCGGATTAAACAAGAAATTGAGCAAAATCCTGCGCTAGAGGAAGGCGAAGAACGAGAAGAGGAGGATGATGAGTATGATTCGGAAGAGAATGATGACGACGAGTTTGACGATGACGAAGAAGAGTTTGATTTGTCGGACTACCTGGATGATGATTCCGCAGACTATAAAACACAAGCAAATAATCAATCTAAAGACGAGGAAGAACGGGTTATTCCACTATCCGGTGAGCAATCTTTTCGCGAAAAATTAATGGAACAAATACAATTGCTTCCGTTGATTGATAATCAATACCTTATTGCAGATACAATAATCGGTAATTTGGATGAATCTGGCTACCTCAATCGCGAAGTAGATGCCTTAGTGGATGACTTGGCTTTTTCAGTTGGAATAACTGTTTCTGAGTCAGAAATCGAGGAAACTTTAGCCCTAATTCATGAACTAGATCCGGCCGGAGTGGGAGCGAGAGACCTTCAGGAATGCTTGGTGCTTCAAATGAAACGAAAACAAGATGGTAAACAGCATCGCTCTCATGCCTTAATGATTTTGCAAAAATTCTTTGAGGAGTTTACGAAAAAACATTACGATAAGATTGCAAAGAAATTGGATTTAACGGATGAAGAGCTCAAAAAAGCAATCGACGAAATTCTTAAATTGAATCCAAAACCAGGAGGAAGCACTAGAGATGCTGCACAGAATTTCCAACAAATCATTCCCGATTTTTTATTGTTTGAATCGGATGGAAAATTGGAATTGACCTTAAATTCTCGAAATGCTCCCGATTTGAAAGTCAGTCGTGAATATGCAAACATGCTTCGGACCTATGCAGAAGGTGCAAAAACCTCGAAATCCGACAAAGAAGCACTTTCATTCGTGAAGCAAAAACTGGATAGCGCCAAATGGTTTATCGACGCAATTAAACAACGACAAACCACTTTATTGATTACCATGACGGCCATCATGGAATACCAACGCAATTTTTTCTTAACGGGCGATGAAACCAATCTTCGGCCAATGATTTTGAAAGATATTGCGGATGTGGTTTTAATGGATATTTCTACTGTTTCGCGTGTAGCAAATAGTAAATATGTTCAGACGAATTTTGGAATATATTCTTTAAAGTATTTCTTTTCGGAATCATTATCTACCGATAGTGGCGAGGAAGTTTCTACACGTGAGGTGAAGAAAATATTGTCCAATGCAATTGAGGCGGAGGATAAAAAAAGACCCTTGCCAGACGAAAAACTGATGGAATTATTAAAAGATAAGGGCTACAATATTGCACGAAGAACGGTTGCGAAATACCGTGAACAATTGAATATTCCTGTTGCACGCTTAAGAAAAGAACTATAATGCGATTAGTTGCACATATTACTTCCTGGGTATTTATGCCACTGTTTATTCCCATTTATTGTTTGATACTAACTTTTTTCACCATTTCCTTTGAGGATTTTGTAATTAATCAAAATTCATTGTGGAGCTTGCCTAATCCCATGAAATGGGCAGTTCTTAACTTATATGTTATTTTTACCGTGATTGCACCGGGTGTGTCAATTCTAATTTTACGCAATAGAAAAATGATTTCATCCATTGAATTGACGGACCGCACCCAGCGATTTTTCCCAATTCTCCTCATGGTGTTTTATACCGCGGCTTTATATTTACTTTTTGTATTAAAAGCAGGTGATGCGTTAATTCCAACATTTATTTATTCACTGCCACTTTCTGGAGCCCTCGTTTCAGTAACACTTTTCTTGGTGAATTTTAAATTTAAGGTAAGTTTACACGCTGCTGGAGGAGGAATCTTATTTGGATATATTTTAGCGTATTGTATGAAACAACAGTATTTTGAATTTTGGATTATTCTACTGGCTGCAATTAGTACTGGATTAACAATTTCTGCAAGGCTTTACCTAAAAAAACACACCATGGAAGAGGTAGTACATGGTTGGTTAATTGCTTTTTTAATTACTTTTTCAGTTAATTACCTATATCAGTAGAATAAATAGGCAAGGAAAATTGAAGCAATAAACCCGGAAAAATCTGCGACCAATCCCGCCACTGGAGCATACCGCATTTTTTTGATGCCCACCGAACCAAAATACACGGCTAAAATATAGAAGGTTGTATCTGTACAGCCCTGAAAAGTGGATGCTAATTTCCCCAAGAAGGAATCGACACCGTGAATTTTAAATGTTTCCAACATCATGGCGCGTGCACCGGGTCCGCTAAATGGTTTCATAAACGCAACTGGCAATGCCTCAATAAAAGAGAGCGTTTTGACTCCTAGAGCTGTTAATCCAACCGCAATACCATCGAACAATACTTGCATGGCACCTGAGGCTCTAAATACTGAAACAGCTGCTAATATTCCAATTACATACGGTAAAACTGTGAGCGCAACCTCGAATCCTCCTTTTGCACCTTCTATAAAGGTATCATATACATTAATTTTTTTCCGAACTCCCAGTAAGATGAATAAAACGATAACACTGAGCAAAATAAAATTACCTCCCACATCAGAAATTAATTGAATGTGTCCTGGATGATAGATACACCAACCCAATAACCCAAAGATAAATAGCGCTATACCACCCAAATAGGCAAGTACAACGGGCTGTAATAGGTTTATTTTTTGTTTGAATGATAGAAAAATTAATCCAGCCATGGTTGAAAAAAAAGTTGCAATTAAAATCGGCATGAAAACAACCGTTGGATCTTTGGACATGGCACCACTCCGATAGGCCAAAATACTCACTGGAATAATGGTTAATCCAGAAGTATTCAAAACCAAGAACATAATTTGAGCATTACTGGCCGTTTCCTTGTTTGGGTTGAGTTCTTGCAAATAATTCATTGCTTTCAATCCAATTGGTGTGGCGGCATTATCAAGCCCAAGCATATTCGCGCTATAATTCATCATAATTGCTCCTTGTGCCGGGTGATCTTTTGGGATTTCAGGGAATAATTTACAAAAAAGTGGGTTTACCAATTTAGATAACAAGTTCACCACTCCGGATTTTTCTCCAATATTCATTATCCCCATCCATAAACAAAGAGCACCTACTAAACCAAGGATTAATTCGAAGCCATTTTTCACAGAATCAAATAGGGCTTGAACTATTACTTTGAAAATTTCTGTGTCGTGTAAAAAAACAAATTTCCCCACACCCATTATCATAGCGATAACAAACATGGCGATCCATAATCGATTTAAAAGCATGGTTTTAGTTATTTATTCCCTCGCAGGATCTATCGATTCCTTGAACGTAGTTTTTAATCATATCAATTTCCTTTGCGCTTTCACTCCCGAGGAATCCTTTGATGTCTGAATATGAAACATTTTTAATGTAATTATCTAAATAATAACTGGAAAGAGGCATGTACGACCAATGCCATACTTCTTGATTATATCCGGTCCGTTTAGAAGATTTTTTATCGGAATAAACTTGACAGAATCCATATTTTGACGCGTTTTCAACTAACCAACGATACACTTTTTTTCCTTTCCCGTCCTTGAAATAATCATCTTCAACTGAATTGATGTCCATATCTGTCCCCCAATGATGTCGGGAAGTCGCGGGCATAGAACTAAAAGTTAAAATCTTTTTGGCATTTGCAGATTTTTCCTTGATTTTTTTTTCGTTGTCTTTCCATTTGCGTTCCCAAATTTTCTTTTGTTCATCAAAATTTCGAGTTCCTGAAACTATTTTTAGGTCAATCCCATCCTTTTGCGCTGCTTCTGCCATTTTTACAAAAGCCTCGTAAGTTTTTTTCTGCAAATAAATTTCTTTGTCGCTCCATTTACTTCCAACTAATTGGAATTTTTCATCTTTTGTATAGTCAAATTTACCCAACAAGAAATCTTTCGAAATATCTGGATTTGACATAACAGGAGAACTTTCTTCTTGCGGTTTCCCAGGTCCCTTGTCGTATTCTTGTTCCTTGATTTTAAATTCACATGAACTTAATAATATAAAAAGGCTTAGTATAAATAGGTATTTCATTAATGGCAGCTTTTATCAATTCCGTTTACGTAATCTTCAATTGATTTGAGTTTGGGTGCTAATTCACTTGCTTGAAACCCTTTCACCTGTTTGTAGGTAATCAATTCCTCGTATTTTTTCAAGTAATGCGAAGATATTGGAATGTATGACCAATGCCATTTTTCCATTTCATATCCTGTTCTATCAGAGTTTTTCTTATCTGTGTATACTTGACAGAACCCAAATTTAGCCGCGTTTTTCTTCAACCAAGTATATTCTTTTAACCCTTGGCCAGATGCAAAATAACTATTTTCCAAACTGTTAATATCCATATCTGTTCCCCAATGATGGCGAGACGTTGTGGGCATGGAACTATAGAGCAGAATTGTTTTAGCGGCTTTCAGGCTATCCATCGTTTTTATGTTTGTATTCCATTTGCGTTCCCAGATTGACTTTTGCTCATTGAAGTTTCGCGTGCCTGAAATGATTTTTAATGAAACACCATCTTTTTTGGCTGCCGCATACATTTCTTTGAATTTTTTATAGGTTTCTTTTTGCAAATACATGGGTTTAGAACAATGTTCTGTTGCAACCGATGTAAAAAAAGAATCCTTTGAATAATCAAATTTCCCCAGCAAATGATTGATTAATAATGAATCATTCGGGAAGTTTGGTTTAGGAAATGATTGTGCAATTGAATCAGAAACAGTTTCTTTATTTATTGGAGCTTCCACCATTTTTTTTGGTGAGGAAAGTAGCGTGTTTTGATAAATTTTCTCTGAATAAGTGGTTAGAGCAAAATAGCCAACCAGGAAAATACTGGATAGCAGAAATAAGAAAACAGTTGTTTTTTTCATTATAATTTCTGAATGAATTTACCAAATACCCATCCGTCTACACCTGATGAGGTAGTTATATGATACCAAACATCACCCGATATAAATTCTAATTGAGCAGAAGAGATTTTGGCATAACCTGTTTTTCCTGTTTTATCATCTTCATAAGAAATTTTGTATTGATTTCCTTCGTAGCTTTCTATCATTACTGCTTTCCCTTTGTTTAAAGTAAAGACCAAATTACCTGAATAATCGTTGTAAAATGGTGTGGCTGATCGTAAAATAGCTTCATTGTCATTGCCTTCTGGTCTATATTCGTCTAAAATTTTAACCAGCTGACCGTTTGTTAAAACTGCTTTTCTGTTTCCTTGAATGGAGTGATCGCTTCTTACCAAAACACTATTTCCATTTATTTTCCCGTTGTTACCACTTGATGCTTGTTTGTCCTCTTCAGTGGTCTTGCCTTCAACTTTGGAAGGTTCTGAACCTTTGTTCTTCTCTAAATTCAGTTTTTCCTGTTCAAGTTTTAGTTTTTCTCTTTCTAACTTGAGTTTTTCTGCTTCCAAATTCCCGTCTGAACAACTTGTAACGATTAGAATGAAAGCAAAAAAGAAATTAATTCTATACATATTTAATCCATTTAGTGATTTTCAAAAGTAATAAATTGATTTGATATACACTCAATGAAGGGTTGGATTAAAAACAGTATTTATTTTCTTGAATAAGTTGTTGTGCAATCTGTTGTCGTGCTCGCTTTGGGTTGAAAGGACCAGCTTTGGTAAAGCGTTTTACACCCATTAACATCATTCTACATTCGTCTCCTTCAGCAAAAGAATTGATGGCGTCTTTGCCGTGTTTTTCTATGCGCGATGCTGCATCGTAAAAATGTGTTTTCACAATGGCAATATCCAATTCACAGGCTTTTTCTCCGAGTAATTCTATCTTTTTTTCTACACGAAGTAAAGTCGATTCTGCTAAATAGGTTTCAATAGCAATATCAGCAATATTCATTAACACCTCTTGTTCTTTGGCCAATGATTGCATCAATTTTTGAACCGCTGAACCGGCAACTAGTAATAAGATTTTTTTAAATCCTTTCAGGTACACCCTTTCCTGAGCGAGCGGCGTTTCGGGTAAATCTTCCATGTCTGGTATGCTTATTAACTCACTTGCTACCTGCATCGCGGGACCCATTAAATCCAATTCGCCTTTTAGGGCTTTTCTGAGTACCATGTCCACGGCAAGCATTCGATTGATTTCATTCGTGCCTTCGAAGATACGGTTGATTCGGGCGTCTCTGTATGCTCGTTCGATCATCGACTCAGCGGAATATCCCATGCCCCCATGAATTTGAACAGCTTCATCAACCACATAATCTAAACACTCTGATCCAGCCACTTTCAGCACCGCACATTCGGCAGCAAATTGTTCAATTCCTTTTAATGTGGCTTCACCTTTAGACATTCCGGATTGTATAAGTGCTTCAATGGCATCATCAATATTTTGTCCAGCACGATAGGTGGCTGATTCCAAAACATACGTTCGAATTACTTGCTCTGCTAGTTTGTAGCGGATAGCACCATATTTTGAAATGGCACGACCAAATTGCTCGCGTTCATTAGCATATTTCACAGCCAAATTAATTGCTCCTTTGGCTCCGCCTAATACTCCAGCTGCGAGTTTAATTCTACCAATATTTAAAATATTTAACGCAATTTTAAATCCGTTTTCGCGCGTAGACAGCATGTTTTCTATGGGCACATGTACATCATTTAAAAATACTTGTCGTGTGGAGGAACCCTTGATCCCCATTTTTTTCTCTTCTGGATTTAAGGTAATTCCAGGAGTATTTGCTTCAACTAAAAAAGCGGTCAAATTCTTATCATCATCAATTTTGGCAAAAACAGTAAATAGATTCGCAAAACCAGCATTTGTTATCCACATTTTTTGACCATTTAACATGTAGTTTTTACCATCTTCTGAAAGGATTGCTTTGGTTTTTCCTGAGTTGGCATCTGATCCCGCCCCTGGTTCAGTTAGACAATACGCTGCTTTCCATTCACCACAAGCCAATTTGGGAATGTATTTGGATTTCTGTTCCTCGTTTCCGTAATAAAGTAGGGGTAAGGTCCCAATTCCAGTATGTGCACCAAACGAAACCGAAAAGGAATAACCCGCGCCTAGGTGTTCGGTTGCAAGTAGGGTGGTTTTAAAATCAACGCCCATTCCCCCGAGATTTTCAGGGACAGACAGGCCCAATAAACCTAATTCACCGGCCTTCAGTACAATGGATTCCATTAATCCTTCTTCCATTTTATCAGTTCTTTCTATAAATGGCAGGACCTCCTGTTCAATGAAATCATCACACATATCGGCAATCATTTTTTGTTCTTCATTCCATTCTTCAGGTATAAACACATCAGAAAAATGGACGTCTCTAATAATAAATTCACCCCCTTTTATTGCTTGATTTTCCATGGATTCATTTTTCTTCGGACTAAGTTAGGGAAAAATTTATTATGCACGCATAAAATAATTACAGCATTTTAGGATTTTTTATATTTTACCAAGGGCAGAAGGCCCTACTTTTGCAGGGATGAAAAAAATGAAATTATTAGTTACAGTTGCGATCGTGTTCTTTACATTCCAGTTAGAGGCTCAATCAACAAATGTAAAGTCAGGAACTGCTCCAAATTCTAATGCAGATGAAATAATCAATTTTGCGAAGACCTTTTTGGGGGTTCCTTATGTATATGGTGGAGCATCTCCTGCCGGATTTGATTGTTCAGGTTTTATTCAATACGTTTTTAAAGAATATGGCTTTTCTTTAGCGCGCACTGCTGGCGCTCAGTCTTTATTTGGAATGGATGTTACTCTGGATGAATTGCAACCTGGTGATTTGTTGTATTTCAAAGGAAGAAACGTCAACAGCACTTCAATTGGTCACGTTGGAATGGTAACGGGGGTAGTGAATGGTAAAGTAGAATTTATTCACGCAGCCGGAAAAAGCGTTAAAATGGAGACATTGAATAAAAATAGTTATTACGTCCCTCGTTTTATCAAGGCACGCCGGAACCTATAATTGTAATCTAAACAACGATTAAAACGGAGTTTCTGCTTGTATCCGATGAATTATTTCTTCTGGTGAAAGCGAATTCTCAATCGAAAAATCTCCGGATTTAATTCTCCTTAAGGCAATTAGGGTACCCCCTGAATTCAAAAGTTTCCCAAAATCATATGCAATGCTTCGAATGTAGGTTCCTTTGGAGCAAGTAATCTCGAAATCAATTTCAGGAAAACGGCTATCATCTATATTAAATTGATGAATTTCAACCTCCACCGTTTTCATTTCTATTTCTTTGCCGGCTCGAGCAAACTCATAGGCTCTTTTTCCGTCAATTTGTTTGGCTGAAAATACGGGTGGTTTTTGGTGTATAATACCAGTCAAAGCTAATTTACTCTTATTCAATAATTCTGAATCAATGTGCTTAGTTTCAAACACGTCATCGAATTGTGTTTCGAGATCATAAGAAGGAGTTGTTTTGCCTAATAGAATTGTTCCAGTGTAGGTCTTAAGTCCGGGCATGTATTGGTCAATTTTTTTAGTGTCCTTGCCGATACAGACTATCAATAAACCAGTAGCCAACGGATCGAGTGTTCCAGCGTGACCTACTTTAATGTTTTTAACCCCTAATTTTTGTTTGAGATTCCACCGAATTTTATTCACAACATCGAAAGAGGTCCAGCCAAATGGTTTATCCACCAACACTGTTTTTCCGGCTTGATAATCTGTCATCTTACTTAACTGCTGAAAAATAGATAAGAAATACGACTCCTAAAACAATTCGATACCAGCCCCACATACGAAAGCCGTATTTTTTTAGTATTCCAATAAAGAACTTGATAGCAATAACCGCCACAATAAATGCAATGATATTACCCAAAATAAATAAAAGAAGATTATCTCCTTTCAAAATCATTTCAAATCCTTTTTGTTCTATTCCTTGATAATTCCAATCTTTTAAGAAAACGGAATATAGTGTAACTGCTAGCATGGTTGGTACGGCTAAGAAAAAACTAAATTCGGCGGCCATCCGCATCGTCAATCGCTGTTGCATTCCACCAATTATAGAGGCTGCAGCTCTGCTTGTTCCTGGCATCATTGCCAAACATTGCCAAAAACCGATAATTAACCCTGTTTTAGTACTAATTTGTTTTTCATCGTCAATCGTTTGATTATTGAATAATCGATCGATAAACAATAAGATAACTCCACCCACAATCAAGGCAATTGCAATAGGAATGGGCTTTTCTAAAACTGCTTCAATTTTATCGTCAAACAATTTACCTAAAACCAAAGCAGGAATTACAGCGATACCTAATTTCACATAAAAATGGAGAGAGGTTTGATGAAAGAATTTTTTCCAGTACAGCACAACAACTGCCAAAATAGCACCAAATTGAATGGACACCTGAAACATCTTAACAAATTCATCTTCTTGAATCCCGAAATAAGAACTCATGAAAATCATGTGAGCAGTGGAAGAAACAGGTAGAAATTCGGTCAATCCCTCAACGATGGCTAGAAAAATAGCCTGTAAAAAATCCATTGTTACTTTTTAGTTTCAGAAATAGATTCATCGTCTGATTTGGTCGGCTTTTTCATAATAGCATACAAAATAACGATGTATCCGGCAATGATAAGCATGGGGGAAACTGTTATACGAATAGGGCTAAACAGCTCGTCCGCATTAAAATTATTGGGATTATCTGTTCCACCACCGATCATTAAAATAAATCCAAAAACATTGATGGCAATACCAATTAATAACAAGCGATAATTTTCTTTTTGAAAACCGAAATGATTGAATTTCATAAATATGTGTTTAATATAAATCGTCTATTTTCATTTTTAGGTATTTGTTTAATGCTAACCAAGTTGAAATAAAGGTTATAAAAACACCTAAAAAAATTAAACTTCCACCCAAAATTACAAATAATGTGGCAGAATAGGTGATAGCTAATTCATCAAAATAATTTTGAATTGAATAAAACATGGTTACCAATAAGGCCATTCCAAGTATAGCTGACACAAAACCTTGTAAAATTGCCTGTATCATAAAAGGTTTACGAATAAAATTAGCCTTAGCTCCAACCAGTTGCATTGTTTTTATTGTAAAACGTCGCGAATATAATGCCAAACGAATGGTGTTATTTATCATTGCAATAGCTATTATAATGAGTATAAACGCGATAGACAATACAAGAAAAACAAACTGTCTGAAGCCTAAGTTGATATTCTCAATATTCGCCTCGTTATAACTTACTTCAATAATTTGGTCGGGGAATGATTTGATTAACTTATTTTTTAGTTTACTCATTCCTTCTTTGGTGGCAAAATCTTCCTTTGGACAAAATGTGATACTGGGAGGCAATGGGTTTTCACCTTCAAAAATTTCATTTAGTTCTTTCTTATCCCCTTGATTTTCATAAAAAACTTCCATGGCTGCTTCAGGCGACATGTATTTTACTGATTTAAATTCAGGCCATTTTTTGAGTTGAGCCTCAATTTGTTTAATATCTGATTCATTCATTCTTTCTTGGAAAAACACATCTCCAAATAAATTTTCTTTCGCTTGCCGCTGAAAGTCTGTTATACCCAAAATCCCACCCAATATGAGTCCAATCAGAAATAACACCAAGGAAATCCCAACTACTGTGGAAATATAACTCGTCCGTAAACCCTTTTTGCTGTATTTTTCTATGTCAGAACTCATTTTACGAAATTATTCATTTATTTCGACCTTTTTTTTAACTTAACGGAAGGTTTTCAAAAGTAAAATGTTATGAATGACCTTTTTTTTCATGTTTCGAACAATTTTTTCAAAAAAGTTGCTTTTATTTGTATCTGAATTTAAATTTATAGGAGGCTCGTTTGTCAGTAGATTTTGCACTTATCGTTTTCTCAATTGTAGCAATTCTTGCATTCTTTTCCTTTTTAACGGGGAGAGATACATTTTTGAGTTTTTTTAGCTTGCTTCTAACCGGAGCAACTGCCTCACTCATTTCGAGTGAACTTAAATCCGATCCAAGAACTAGCTTGTTGCAAATAATGATTTTTTCTTTTCTCATTTTTAATTTTTTACTTTCGCGCATCGAGGTTTTGAGGAATATCAAGTTTGGTATTTATGGAACAGCCCTTTCTACTTTTATGCTATTAGCAGTTGGGTCTGCTAATTTTTCTATGTATGATTTTGAATTCTCGCTTCATTCAACTACAACTTGGATTCTTCCAATTATAGGAACCTTGATTTTTGTCATTTCAGAGTTGCTTTCTGGAATTTTTTCGCAATTTATTGGTTTCGAAACACGTGTTTCTTTTCAACAGTTAATTCAGTTGTTTTTACTCAGCATCGCTCTTTTTGTCGGGTTCTTTCTGGCTTCTTATTTTGGTCTATTTCTAATTGCATTAGGTTACATTGCAAGCAGCTTTTACAGGGAAGACCAAGCACCAAATAGTGGTTTTTCGCTTCTTATTTTGTCCTTAACACCTTTTTTATCCACTTTGGCTGGATTGGATATTATAGACATTTCCATCGGGAAAAACCTTTTTGGTTTGATGAGCGGTTTTGCTGGGATTTGGTATTTGTATGTATTGTCACAATCTAAAGTGAATCCAATTGCGTTTTCTATGATTGGATATATACTTCATTTAGTTTTTTCTGTGGTCATTATTATTTTGGGGACACAAAAAGCAGATTTGGGCGGTCTAGACACATATTTAGCGTATTTGGTTGGATCAGCTTTAGCATTGACCGTATTTCATGATTTTAAACTAACACAGCTTGTCTACCCTTCTTTAATAGGAATCGGTATGTATTTTGGACCGAAGGCAACCGTAACGAATACGCCCTCAACCAACAAAGGTCCAGCGACAGAAAATGTTAAAGGAAAAGGGAAGTCTCAAGTACCAAAGGATTCGTTTAGCGCTAAAGGTCTTTCTATTGATGAGCTTGTGGGAGAGTATGAAATCATTAGCACGACTTCTATAATTAATTTTAGTTTGGGTCCAAAAGGTGGAATTACCACAGGAACAATTCAAGGTTTTACCGGTGCTGTTAAAATAGATGAGAAAACAGGTGCTTCTCTTTTTTCTGTCACGCTGCCCGTTAAAAAGTTGACAACGAATAATGAATTGCGTGATGAGTCCTTAATGGAAAAAGCCTATTTCAATGGGGGTAAATATCCTTCAATGAAATTTAAGTCAAAAAAATTGATTTCAAAAAATGATTATTATGAATTGGATGGAGAGTTCACAATGATTGGAGAAACTAATCCCTTGAAGGTTCAAGTAAAATATATTGGCTCGGTTGTAAAAGACGGAGTTAAAATACCTCAGTTCATTGGAAAAGCATCGATTAACCGAACTACTTTTGGCATGAAAGCCGATTCAAAGGAAGGAAATATTGTTGATTTTGATTTCAAAATTGAATTGCAGAAAAAGAAGGTAAAAGACGATAAAAAATCCGAAGGGAAACCTAAAAAAAAGGGTGGGAGCGCGGATAACAGAAGAGAACGATCTAGAAGAAACTCAGATTAAATCTGTTAACGGCAACTTGCCTGTATGAATGACTTTTTTCAAACCCCAATAGAATTTTTAAAAGGCGTTGGCCCTCAACGGGCAGAACTTCTGAAGAAAGAATTAAATATCTATACATACAAAGATTTATTGTATCATTTTCCTTTTCGCTACATCAATCGATCCACGTATTGTCTAATAAAAGATGTTCCATACCTGGAAAACTCAGCACAATTCAAGGGAACAATTACTAGAATTTCAGAGGGAGGTAGGGGTAGAGCGAAAAATCTTTCTGCACTGGTTGAAGATGAAACAGGAAAACTTGAATTGATTTGGTTTCAAGGAGCTAGCTGGATAAAAAACTCATTGAAAGTGGGAGCAAGTTATCAAATTTTCGGGAAACCTAAAATCTATAATAATCATTGGACAATTGCTCATCCTGAAATAACTCCTTGGACTACAGAAGCATTGAGTATAGGATTTCAACCGGTATATTCTACCACTGAAAAATTAACCGCCAATGGCTTAGGTTCAAAGGGAATCGAGAAAATCATGCAGTCATTGTTGCAACTTGTTCCAACACAATGTAATGAAATTCTTTCTCTCGAAATTGTGAATCAACTTCATTGTGTTTCAATGGTTGAAGCGTTGTTGCAGATTCATGCTCCAGCAACGGAAAACCAAATTGCACATGCAAGGTATAGACTTAAGTTTGATGAACTTTTTTATTTACAACTTGAAATGCAAATTCGTAAGCAAGTCGCTGCAAAAAAGGAAAGAGGGTTTGTTTTTCCAGCAGTTGGCGATGTGTTTAATGAATTCTATACCAATCATTTGCCCTTTCAACTTACTGGAGCTCAGAAAAAAGTACTGAAAGAAATCAGAAAGGATTTTCTGTTAGGAAAACACATGAATCGGTTGTTGCAAGGCGATGTCGGAAGTGGAAAAACCCTGGTGGCTTTGTTAACAGCATTAATCGCCATGGGAAATAATTTTCAAGCTGCGCTAATGGCACCTACTGAGATTTTGGCAACCCAACATTATGAAACTATTAGTAATCTTGTAGAAAAATTACCGATAAATGTGAGTTTACTAACAGGATCAACGAAAAAAAGTAAACGAATTCACATTCACGAAGGCCTTGAAAATGGAGAAATTCATCTACTCATTGGGACACATGCCCTCTTAGAAAATGTAGTTCAGTTTCAGAATTTAGGAGTAGTTGTTATTGATGAGCAACATCGTTTTGGAGTGGCTCAACGGGCAAAAATGTGGCGAAAAAACACAGTGCCCCCTCACGTATTAATTATGACGGCAACTCCCATTCCGCGTACATTAGCAATGACATTTTATGGCGATTTGGATGTGTCTGTAATTGATGAGCTTCCTCCTGGACGGAAACCTATTTCAACCACTCATCGCTTTGAAAGTCATCGATTGCGTTTGTTTGAATTTATGCGTGAACAAATCAAATTGGGCAGGCAAATATATGTTGTTTATCCGTTGATTAAGGAGTCTGAAAAATTGGATTTTGCTAATTTAATGGATGGATATGAGGCAATTACTCGTTCATTTCCTCTTCCTCAGTATCGGGTGAGTATGGTACATGGTCAAATGAAACCGGAAGACAAAGACTTTGAGATGCAACGATTCATAAAAGGTGAAACTCAAATCATGGTGGCAACAACCGTAATTGAAGTGGGCGTAAACGTGCCAAATGCTTCCGTAATGATTATTGAAAGTGCAGAGCGTTTTGGTCTATCTCAATTGCATCAATTACGCGGTAGGGTTGGGCGTGGTGCTGAAAAATCGTACTGTATTTTACTGACAGGAAATAAACTTTCTAAGGAGGCTAAACTGCGCATGGAGACAATGGAAAGAACGAACGATGGATTTGAAATTGCGGAAGTTGATTTAAAATTACGGGGGCCGGGTGATTTAATGGGAACGCAACAAAGTGGTGTATTGGATCTTAAAATTGCGGATATTAGTAAGGATAGTCAATTGGTGGTTTTGGCTAGAGAAATTGCCATAAAATTAGTAGAGTCTGATCCGGATTTAAGCTTTCCACCAAATCTACCAATCAGAAATGAAATTTCAAAAATTGTAAAATCAAAACCCAATTGGGGGAAAATCGCTTAAAATTCCGATTCGTCTAACGTGAAATCATCAATTGATGTGTCGAAAGTGTCATCTTCATCTGACTCACTGTCAACTAAATCTTCCGGAGAGTAGTCTCCATCTCGCGTTACTGGACGTAGTATGTTTGTTTTGGAAACATTTAGCCGAATTTCTGTTCGAATTTCGCCGTCTTCCTGTTGATATGCTTTTGCAAAAGGTGATCCAATTAGTTCAACCATGGTTCCTCTTTTCAGAAAATCAACGATCCGGATGTTACTTCCTTCGCGTTTCCAAATAGTACAGTTTACCCAGGTGGTTTTTGTCTTCGTTTGACCGCTTCGTTTGTCTTTCCAATTTTTATTATGTGCTACCGGGAAATTAATTGCTAGTACATTTCTTTCCATCGTTTTCACGATTGCATCTTTCCCGATATTTCCAATCAATCTGGTTTCAAAAACAGTTGCCATGTCTCTGGTTTATTTATAGTTAGTTGTATCCAAAATCCAAGCTAAGTTAAATAAAATAATGACTTTTGTTTCTAAAATGTTAAAAAATAATAATTTAGATTAAATTTATTTATCAATTCGTTATTCAGGAATGAATAATATTACATTAAAGCGATTTAGTTCTACCGCCATCTACCGGCAAGTTGATTCCATTAATATATGACGCATCAGACGAGGCTAAAAATGCAATTGCCGCAGCAATTTCTTCTGGTTGCGCAATGCGTTTCATGGGAGATTCTGAAGCCATTTCCTCAAATATATCAGACACGGTTTCTCCCGTTTTTTCTGATTTTGCCTCTGCAATTCCTTGTAAACGAATCGTATTCGTAGCGCCTGGTAATACATTGTTGACGGTT
>CAMBBW010000031.1 GCA_945863425.1 Lishizhenia tianjinensis | reverse complement strand
CCTGATTTCAAATCAGATACAAAAATATTTCCTCTGTCTAATTGAACTATTGCTGATTTTTGAGTGTTCTCCTCAATTGCAACGAAGGCATCGAGGATAGATTTTGATACGTTTAGTGCTAACAAAGCAGTTAGTACTAAGTACATCATACCAATCATCTTTTGTCTTGGGGTTTCCTTACCGCCTGCCATTTTAATTTGGTTTTATTTGGTTAATAATTAAATTAATTAGGCTATTAAGCTTTCATCGCTTTTAACATGTTGCCATATACGTTGTTTAAATCAGTAAGATTTTTAGACAACAATGACATGTTTTCTTTGTAAATACGAGTGTTTTCAGTTGAAGCTGCAAGATTTGACATCATTTCAACCACTTGAGATTGGAATTTCTCTGTTGCTTCTAAATGAGATGAAGAACCTTTCAATTGTAATTCATATACATTGTTTAAAGCAGCTAAGTTTTTAGACACTTTTTGCA
Source organism: Lishizhenia tianjinensis (assembly GCA_945863425.1). Classification (GTDB taxonomy): domain Bacteria; phylum Bacteroidota; class Bacteroidia; order Flavobacteriales_D; family Crocinitomicaceae; genus UBA952. Next base: position 19,205 of record CAMBBW010000031.1, on the reverse strand, counting down.
TTTGCTCACCAAAAGATTCGCCTTCAGCAGTATTAGATGTAAGACCAGCGATTGACACAGACGCTCTTTCATATGCTTCAGATAATGAAGAAACTTTCTCAGAAGCCGCTTGTAAGGATGTAACATAACTATCAGTTGCAGCTGCAGCAGAAGTAACTCCTTTCAATTGAGCGGCATTATCGCCTAAAGACCGCATTCCGTCACCCAAACGCTCTAACAAAGCAGAATCAATTTTCGCTTCTTCCAACATTTTATCTAACTCTTGCGTAATTCCTGATCCACCAGATACTTTCTTTCCACTTCCTTCATGAGTAGCTTCAACCATTGCTAACTCAGGATAAACTAATTCCCATTTCGGATCTTCGTGAATTGGTTCTAATACAGAGAGAATAAAGATTCCAGCCTCTGTTAATAGACCAATTGTTAATAAGATACCAGATCCTGGCCAGTGCATGATTTTGAATAACGCTCCAACAATTACAACAGCCGCTCCTAGACCATATACATACTTCATAATGTTTTTCCATGCTTTACTTTCGAAAAAGCCTCCTTTACCTGCGCTCATAATTTTAAATTTAATTTAGGTTTAACAATTAACTATTTGATTTATTTTTGGTTACAATTTAATTAGCGAAGATTGATATCACTTTGGATTTCTTCTCCTCCTTCTTTGGTAATGTCTTTTCCACCTCTTCCTAGATGAGACATTACATTTCTAAATCCTACATACGATTTAGCAGTATCTTGATATTCATAAGATCGGGAACCAACATTTAAGTAATGACCAACATCTTTCCATGACCCACCTCTGATTACCTTACGCTTCATTACTTCAGGTTCCCATTTTTTAGCATCATAAGAAAACTCTGGGTTCACATCATCCATAAATTCATAGCTCGATTCATCATAAGCTGATTCACACCATTCTGAAACATTTCCAGCCATACAATATAAACCATAATTGTTAGGATTGTACGAATATACTTTTACTGTGTATACTCCACCATCTTCAAAATACCTACCTCTCATTGGTTTGAAATTACCTAAGAAACATCCAGAGGCATTTCTTATGTATGGTCCACCCCAAGGATAGGATTGTAGGGCAAGATCACCACGCGCGGCTCTTTCCCATTCAGCTTCAGTAGGTAAACGGAAATCATTCAAATAAACATCTCCATTTGCAACCAAGAAATTGTTTAATAACTGGGTTCTCCAAACGGAAAAAGCTTTAGCTTGTTTCCAAGTAACACCCACAACGGGATAATTATCATACGCCGGATGTGAAAAATAACGCGTCATTATTTTATCTGCATTCGAATAAGTTAAATCACTCACCCAACATAGTGTATCTGGATAAACAGGAATTTTTTCATGAATTATAAAACGACTTCTATCCGCATGACCACGATAGGCGTTCCATTCCATTTTACGGTTCATGTAACCCATGTCTAAATCTTTTCCAGATATGAATCCATCTCTAAGTCCTCTGTCATCAACACCAATTTCAGTAACATTATTTTCTTTAGTATCAGTACCAGAAGCTCGCAATGTATCATTTAATTGGGTAAATGAACCATCACTTTTAACATTGGAAATAGGTTGTCTAGAACCAGGAGCGCTATATAAAGTTGGATTGTTTTCATCACCCAGTTTCTGATATAACAATGCACCATCTCTATCATTTAATCTTTTAGATGCGTCTTGAGGACTTTCAGAAAACTCATAAGCTCCCGGTGAATCATAAGATGCAATTTCACCTTTCTTTGACGCCTCTTTGAAATCGATCCAATAATATTCATACACTAAGTTTCGAACATCAATTTCACGTTGTTTGTAGTATCTTTCTTTAGAAGAATAAAACATATCCGCCAGAAGAGGCATTAATTTAGGATCATCCCACATTCTATAACTAGCTTGTGTTTCCCAATTAAGGCTTAACCAACTATTTTTTATTTCTCGCGCTGAAACAGCATTACTTTGTTTATCTTCATTGTATCCGTCAGCAAAAAGTGCTTCATATATTTTTCGGCCATCGCGTTCCATCTGATCTGGCAATACTTGGTCTTCATCTTCTGAAGCACCATCAATATTCACTTTACTGAAATCCAACGGTTTGTTATCATAATAATAATTTGCTATTTTAACCTCATCTGTTCCTTCGCCTTGCAAACTAAATAGGATATCTTGATCAAAATTGATATACTGATCTAATTGCTCTCTTAAACCACGATCAACAAGATGCTCCAAAGCGATTGAATCACGTACCCATTCAACAAATTGACGATATTCGTTATTGGAAATCTCGGTTTGATCCATATAAAAAGCAGAGATTGTTACAACCTTCGCTCTTGCATCATCCAGATTTAAAATATCTTGATCATGCAGACCCATCGTGAAGCCTCCAGCAGGAACATAGACCATTCCAGTAGGCACCTCAGGATAGAATGGCTTTCTTCCTTGAGCCCCAACTAATTCATAAGGCCGTGTATTATTACAAGAATAAATAACTACACTTAATAATACCAACAAAAATACTTTTCTCATTTTATTCATTTTTTGTCAACCATTCACCAAACCAACAAGCTACAGGATCTTTCTAAGTTCGGGTATAACGGAAAAACACTAAAAATGGTTACATTTTATTTAACTTTTTTCTACAACCACCTAGGATGTTTGGACTTCTGAATCTTAGGCAATGGCAGATAATAACAATATTTCACTAATAACTCATGCGAACCAGCTGAAATACTTGCCAACTTATTCGTTGTTATGTCATAAGAATATCCAACAGTTAAATCTTTCATTGGCATATAACCAATCATTAAAGCAACCATGTCAGATGTTCTCCAGGTAAAGCCACCATAATATTTATCTTGGTATATGTAACGGGCATTTATATCCGCGGAAACCTTCACCAAATCAGTTCGAACAAGCAAATTACCATCGATATCTCCACCGGCCACATTTCTCATTTTATACCCCCCCATTAAATAATAATGACGAGCTGTTTGATAACTTTGTGTTAAGGTGGCACCACTTACTGAAACACTTTGTTTCAATAACGTTTCCGACAAATGAGTTGAAGAGAATCCAGCATAAAAATCATTCCCTTTAAAATAGGCTCCAAAATTCAAATCTAAATTCGTTGACGCGAAACTAGTAGGTAAAGTTGGATCATTCAACGTGGTTGGCGGGACCCAATCCGGATTCATACCATAATTCATAATACCCACACCTACCCCAAGACCTAAAGTTCCAGCATTACCAATTTGAACTGGATATGAATAATTTAGAAGTGCATTATTTTGTTTAGCAAAACCGATTGCATCATGATAGAATGAAATACCAATTCCACCGGGAAAAAACCGATTCATATTAGCCTCCACATTCAAAACAGCTGAATTTGGTGCGCCATTTACTTTATCCCATTGATTTCGATACAACGACGTAGCGCATATTCCATCATCAATCCCGGTTGCACCAGGATTTATACTCATTTTATCATACATAAAGTGAGTCAACAACTTATCTTGTTGTGCACTCAAAGTTACAGACAACAATAACGATAAAAGACCTAAGGCCCTTGTAATCAATCGCATAGGTTTAGTTTACTTGCATTAATAATCTAAGAATTCGCAGTTTACACATAGAATTCGGGTACTAAAATACATAATTAATATGTTATCATCCAAATAATGTTAAAAAAAAATCAGATTGTTCATTAGTATAGATGATAGAAAGTTTGTAAGAATCATTTGTATTATTTTTATCAAATCATTTAGAAACACATGTCAAACTCAAAACAAATTCCATATTCTTATTCCCGAATTGAAATCGGTCCACTTGAGGATTCTTCCTTAATGTTACTGATAAAAGAAAAGTATTCAACGTCAAGAGTTATTATTATAGTTGATGAGAACACGCACGATTACTGTCTCGAAAAATTAATAAATGTTTCAAATCAATTTGAAACCGCTGAAATCATTTTATTACCCGCGGGAGAAGAAAACAAGGTACTTGAAGTATGTTTTCAAGTTTGGGAGGCATTTTCGGAATACAACTTTTCCAGAGCAGATTTGGTAATTAATTTAGGTGGCGGTGTCGTAACAGACATGGGAGGCTTTATTGCATCAATCTACAAAAGGGGAATTGACTTCATCCATATCCCTACGTCTTTATTATCAATGGTTGATGCTGGAATTGGGGGTAAAACCGGGGTAGATTTAGGGAGTTTTAAAAATCAACTTGGTACATTTAATCACCCTAAAGCCATTTTTATTGATTCTTCTTTTTTAGAAACCCTTCCAGCGAAAGAAATTATATATGGGTATGCAGAGATGCTAAAGCATGCATTAATAAGTGATATTAAACATTGGGAGGAGATTAAATCCATTAAAAATGATGTTGATTTAACATCGATTGAAATCCTCACCAAATCTATTCAAATTAAGGCATCAATTATTGAAAAGGATCCTAACGAAGGTGGACTTAGAAAGATATTAAACTTTGGACATACTTTAGGACATGGTATTGAGGGCTACTTTTTACAAACCAGTTCATTAGCTCATGGTCATTGTGTAGCACTAGGCATGTGTGCTGAAGCGTTTATTTCAAAAGAAAAGGGATTGCTTGCGCCATCAGAATATCTTGACATAGAAAATTGCATCCGGAGATCATTTCATTTTATTTCTCTTGACGCCAAAGAAATACAAGGAATAATTGAGGTTATTCAACAAGACAAAAAGAATACTGGAAATATAATTAATTGTTCTTTATTGAAAGGAATTGGTAATTGCATATATGATCAAAAAATAACGAATCAAGAAATTGCCAATGCATTGTTTCACTTGAACTTATTAGCAAGTTCTATAAATTAATTCATAGTAAATCGTATTTTTGCACTTCAAAATTGTTTACCATGAAAAATTATGATGTTGTAATTATCGGTTCAGGACCTGGGGGATATGTTTCCGCTATTAGATGTGCTCAATTAGGCTTTACCGTAGCGATAATTGAAAAATACAATACTCTAGGAGGAACATGTTTAAATGTAGGCTGTATTCCATCAAAAGCATTATTGGATTCTTCAGAACATTTTCATAATGCAACGCATACTTTTTCGGAGCACGGAATTGAGGTTAAGGAAGTAAAAGCGAACATAACTCAAATGATCAAACGAAAGGATGATGTTGTTTCCCAAACGTGTGATGGAGTAAAATACTTAATGGACAAAAACAAAATTGACGTTCATCAAGGAATTGGATCGTTTAAAGATCAACATACAATTACTATTACAGGCGAGAATGGTTCAGCCGAAATATTCGGGAAACATATAATCATCGCCACAGGATCTAAACCAAATTTCTTTCCTGGAATGGAACCTGATAAAAAAAGAATTATTACTTCTACCGAAGCATTAAAACTAAGTGAAATCCCCAAAAAATTATTGGTTATCGGAGCGGGTGTAATTGGTTTAGAATTAGGTTCGGTATATAAGCGATTGGGGACTGAAGTGGAGGTAATCGAATTTGCTCCAACGTTACTTCCAACAATGGACGGAACAATTTCTAAGGAATTCACCAAAATATTGAAAAAAGACGGATTCAAATTTCATATGGAGCATCGCGTTCAAGGAGTTGTGAATAAAGGAAAGTCAGTAGTTGTAACTGCATTAAATAAGAAAAACGAAAAGGTAGAAATTGAAGGTGATTATTGCTTAGTTGCCGTAGGACGAAAAGCATACACAGCAGGACTAGCTTTAGAAAATGTAGGATTAATTGCAAATCAGCGAGGTCAAATTGAAGTAAATGAACATCTTCAAACTTCGATTCCACACATTTACGCCATTGGTGATGTTGTGCGTGGAGCAATGTTGGCTCACAAGGCTGAGGAGGAAGGAGTTTTTGTTGCAGAAACAATCGCTGGACAAAAACCACATATCAATTACAATTTAATACCAGGAGTTGTGTACACATGGCCTGAGGTTGCAAATGTTGGTAAAACGGAAGAAGAATTAACTGCTGCAGGTATAGAAATTAAAGTTGGTTCTTTTCCAATCAAAGCGCTTGGAAGAGCTAGAGCAAGTATGGATACAGCAGGATTAGTTAAAATAATTGCAGATAAAAACACGGACGAAATTCTTGGTGTACATATGATAGCCCCAAGAGCTGCAGATTTAATCATGGAAGCAGTTACTGCTATGGAGTTTAGGGCATCTGCCGAAGACTTAGTTAGAATTTGTCACCCACACCCGACGTATTCTGAGGCTATCAAAGAAGCTGCAATGGCTGCAACGGATGCAAGAGCTATGCATATCTAGTCTAAAATCACCTCGATAGCTACCTCGTTTTTTCGATTAATCACATCCCACGGAGCATTATAGCCCATATACATGTAATTTCCTGTAGTTTTAATATTGTTTTTTCTAAGCACTGATTCTAACTCTTTGCGGTATTTTTCAATTTTTTTGTCAGAAGAAAACCCACTATAAGTTATCACTGCCAAAGTTTTCGATGTTTCTTCCACAATTTGAACATTTTTTGAACTTGGATTAGGAAGATCCTCTTTCTTATATTGCTTTGGCATAACAAAATACATGGTTGCAGAATCTCCCATATTCATTACCACTGGGGCAGTCATTGCAATTTTTTGATTTTTCTCATTCCCACCAAAAATATAACCAGCAATTGTTCTAAAACCATTACTACCTTGATTGTCAAAAGATTTGTCTGCTAAACTTGTTTTTGCCACAATCATTTTTGGATACAACCGAAGCTCAACCTCATCGATGGTCTTGATTACCTTATAATCAGGTGTTTCGATATTTTTTGAAGTAAATGACACAACGATAAAACTTATTACTAGTATAACAACAATTGACAGGGAAACCCAAATAACTTTGTTCATGATTTTTGTTTTAATAACAACTGGAAGTAATAAAAAGTTTAAAGCAAAAAAAGGGGGGCAACACACCCCCTATCAAAAATATTTTTATCGTATATTAAAGTCCTAATAACACTGCAACTGGATCTTTTGCCCCAAATAACATTTTCTCAGGATTTTCTAACATTTCTTTAACTTTCACTAAGAAACTAACGGACTCTTTACCATCAATAATGCGATGATCATAAGAAAGAGCGACATACATGATTGGTCGTATTTCAACCTTGCCATTAATAGCCACTGGTCTTTCAACAACATTGTGCATTCCAAGAATAGCGGATTGCGGCGGATTGATAATTGGTGTAGATAACATAGAGCCAAAAACACCTCCATTGGTAATAGTAAATGTACCTCCGGTCATGTCATCTGGAGTGATTTTTCCATCACGCGCTTTGACAGCCAATCGTTTGATTTCACGTTCTATTTCTGCTAAAGACATTTGCTCTGCATTTCTAACCACAGGAACCATTAATCCTTTGGGTGAAGAAACTGCTATACCAATATCTGCATAATTATGAAAAACAACCTCATTGCCATCAATTTGTCCATTCACTGCCGGATATAAATTTAATGCTTCGGTAACTGCTTTTGTAAAAAAGGACATAAAACCCAAATTCACCTCGTGGTGTTTGGCAAAAGCTTCTTTATATTTTGCCCGAATATCCATAATGGGTTTCATATCCACCTCATTAAATGTGGTCAACATGGCAGTCTCATTTTTTACTGACACCAATCGCTCTGCAATTTTCCGACGCAACATCGACATTTTTTCCCGACTTTGGTCTCTACTTCCACCCCATCCCTGAATAGAGTCTGCATCAAATCCAGCAGCGAGCGCATTAACAACGTCCGATTTTGTAATACGACCGTCTCGACCAGATCCGGAAACTTGTGTAGCAGATACATTATTTTCAACCATTATTTTGGCGGCGGCAGGAGAAGGAGTTCCACTTGCATATGATACATCCTTTTTTATTGGATCAGGATTGGGCACCGTTACTTGTTTTGTTTCTTCCACTTTTGGTTGATCAGTAACCGACTCAGTTTTAGGGGAAGATAAACCAGCGGGCCTTTCGGCGGATGTATCAATCAAACAAACAACTTGACCTACTTTTACAACATCACCTTCTGCGGCTTTTAAAGTAATTACCCCACTTGATTCAGCAGGTAATTCAAGCGTCGCCTTATCTGAATCGACTTCAGCAATAGTTTGGTCTTTTTCAACATAATCTCCATCTGAAACTAACCAAGTTGCAATTTCAACTTCTGAGATTGATTCTCCCGGACTGGGAACTTTCATTTCAAGTACTGACATTGAGTTTATTTTTTCACTAAATTATTTAACTGGGACATTGGCGTAACTGAATAACTGATTATATAATTTTCCTAATCGTTTTTCATGTAATTTTTTCGAACCTTCGGCTGATGCAGCAGATGCGGGACGACAAACACCAACTAACGAAACATGTCTCAGGCTCATCGCCATATGCGTCCATGCTCCCATATTTGCTGGTTCTTCTTGTGCCCAAAGAACATTTTTTGCATTTTTATACTTTTCTAAAATTGCATCAATCTGATTTTGCGGCAAAGGATACAACTGTTCAATTCTAACAAAAGCATATGAATCAATTCCTAATTCAACAGCCTTCTCCTTCATTTCATAATAAAACTTCCCTGAACAAAGCACTACTGTTTCAACCTTCGCAACATCTGCAGATGAATCATCAATTACCTCTTTAAATGATCCTGATGCCATATCATCCAATGTTGAAACTGCTGCAGGATATCTTAAAAGCAACTTAGGAGAAAATACAACCAACGGTTTTCTAAATTCACGTTTCAACTGTCTTCTCAACAGGTGAAAATGATTCGCAGGAGTCGAGGTGTTTACAATTTGCATGTTATAATCTGCACATTGCTGAAGAAATCGTTCCATTCTGCCACTTGAGTGCTCTGCCCCTTGGCCTTCATATCCATGAGGAAGAAGCATAACAAGACCAGTTTGTGTAGACCATTTGTCTTCACCAGCAGAAATGAATTGATCAATCATAATTTGAGCACCATTGAAGAAATCTCCAAATTGAGCCTCCCAAATTGTTAAGCCATTTGGTGTTGCTAATGAATAGCCATATTCAAAACCAAGAACCCCGTATTCTGATAATATAGAATTGTAAATTTCGAATTTCGCCTGTTTATCAGAAAGTAAATTCAACGTAATTATTTCCTCCTCCGTATCCTCCGTTTTCACAACGGCATGTCGATGAGAAAAGGTGCCTCGTTCTACGTCCTGACCTGAAATCCGAACGGCATGACCTTCGTTTAGTAAAGATGCATAAGCCAACATTTCAGCTGAACCCCAATCTAATTTATCTTGTTTTATAGCATTTAAACGATCTTCAAAAATCTTAGCTATTTTTCTAAAGTACTTTTTACCATCAGGAAGCGTAGCTAATTTAACACCTAGATCTAATAATGTTTTTTTATCAACTCCAGTTTTTGGGGAATCGATAAAATCCTCTGGTTTACTATGTCTATACCCTTCCCACGAATGACTTAAAAAGTCATATACCAAGGCTTTATCTTGTGTCCGAGCAAAATCAAACTCACTTTCTAAATAACTATTATATTCCCCCTCTATTTTTGCAGCTAATTCTTTAGAAAGAACTCCTTCGGTTTCCAATTGTTTAAAATAAATCTCTCTTGGATTCGGATGTTTTGCAATGATATTGTACAAACTCGGTTGTGTGAATTTAGGTTCATCCCCTTCATTGTGTCCATATTTGCGGTAGCATAATAAATCGATAAAGATATCTCTATTGAATTCTTGTCGATAGGCAATGGCCATTTCCATGGCTTGAACAACCGCTTCTACATCATCACCATTCACATGAAACACAGGACACAAAGTAGTTTTAGCTACATCCGTACAATATGTTGATGAACGAGCATCCAAATAATTAGTAGTGAATCCAACTTGATTATTGACTACGATGTGAATTGTTCCCCCTGCTCGGTAACCGTCTAACTGAGCCATTTGAATAGTTTCATAAACAATTCCTTGTCCAGCTACAGCTGCATCACCATGAATAAGAACCGGACAAATTTTGGATTCTTGTTTTAATTCATGATCTACCTTAGCCCTTGCTATTCCTTCAACTACAGTATTTACGGCTTCAAGATGTGAAGGATTAGGAGCCAATGTCAATCCAATGCGTTTTCCATTTTCTAAGGTCACATAAGAAGTAAACCCTTGGTGATATTTCACGTCGCCATCAAATGGGCCATCTGAATCAAATTCTTTTCCTTCAAATTCAGAAAAAATATCTTTTGGTCTTTTTTCAAAAATATTTGTCAATGTATTTAATCGACCCCTGTGAGCCATTCCCATAACAAAATACTCAACCCCTAAATCAGATCCTTTTTTTACTAGGGTATCAAGTGCTGGAATAAGCGCTTCTCCGCCTTCAATGGAAAATCGTTTTTGGCCAACAAATTTTTTACCTAAGAAAGATTCAAAAGACGAAGCTTGATTCAATTTTTTATAAATTTCAATCTTTCGACTCGCATCAATAGTAGGTCTATTCTTAAGTTCAATTTTATGTTTTATCCACTCAACCCGTTCCGGATCGCGCATATAGGCATATTCAATACCAATTGACTGACAATATGTTTGTTCCAGGTGATGAATTATATCTTGCAAAGTAGATGGACCAATGCCGATAATTTCTCCTGCCTGAAAAACTGTAATTAAATCAGAATCAGACAATTCAAAATTCTCGATAGATAAATCTGGCGTATATTTCCTTCTTTCTCTTACAGGATTTGTTTTAGTAAAAAGGTGTCCCCTTGATCGGTAACCATTTACCAAATTGATAACTCGAAATTCTTTTTGATAATTTTCTGGAACTGCACCCTCTGAATCGAAATTTGTTCGAGCAAAATCGAATCCTTGGAAGAATTTTTGCCAACCTATATCAACGCTTTCGTGATTTTGACTGTATTGCTTATACAGATAGTCTATTGCGGTTACATCCGCGTTTCCAACGTATGAAATTTTGTCCATTCTACTGAATACTCTTAGGTGAACAAAATTACAGAATTAAACTTACTTTCACGTAAAAATTTAGATTTTTAGCACCAAGGTATTGTGGATAAGCCTATATTTTTTAATTATTCGAAATTGCAATCAAAAAAAATGCATTAATTTTAGATTAGATGCAACTTTATAAAACCAAGAAGAGTCTAGAATATGACATGATGGAAGACATCGATCTGGTACAAGCCTGTTTGAAGGGGAATCCACGTGCACAAAAAGCGTTGTTTGAAAAGTTTGCGGCGAAAATGTTTGCAGTGTGTCTTCGGTATATGAATAATCATGACGAAGCACAAGATGCATTGCAAGATGGTTTTGTAAAGATTTTTTCAAAACTCGTTGATTTTAAAAATGAAGGGGTTTTGGAAGGGTGGATTAGGCGAGTTATTGTTAATACTTGCCTCGATGCGATTAGAAAAAATGCAAAAACCAAATTTGACGTTTCATTGGATGATGTAAGTTATAAATTAGACTATACAGATAATGGGATGCAAGGGCTAGAAGTGGAAGAATTGATGAAATTAATTCAATCCATGCCAAATGGTTACAGGGTTGTTTTTAATCTATATGCCATTGAAGGTTATTCACATAAAGAGATTGGTGAAAAACTAGGCATCAATGAAAACACTTCGAAATCTCAATATTTACGTGCGCGCGCTTTTTTAAGAGAACGATTAGAAAAAATTGAATGGACAGAAAAGACACTATAGAAGAATTGTTTAAGCAAAAACTAGCTGACCATCAAGTTTCGGTAAATCCGGAATTGTGGTCTTCTATTGCCTCAAAAATTCCTGCAGTAACCTCAGCAGCGATTGACGGCGGAATGACATTGGTAGCTAAAGCGATTATTGGGGTTGCAGTTGCAGCTTCTGTTGTTGGTCTTGGTTATTTAATTTCTGTTCAGAATGCAACCACAGAAAAGAACACCATTAAAATTCAAGAGAAAACAACAATCAAATACCAACCAGAAAAAATAAATACTAATTCTTCAAATGACCAATCCTCAGTTCCAATTAATAATGAGGCTGTTAAGAAAGAATCAATTTCAATAGTTACGAATCCATCAGCTATAACTGGTTCTTTAATTTCAGAAACACTATTAGGAGCTGAAATAATTCAATCTGAGGTTCAAAATTTAATCCCTCCAAATACTGAGAAAGGCAATTCAACTAACATTCCATACGTTAACGAAGAATTGGCTGCGGAGAAAACAGAAAACAATGCATCTAATACGCTTGTAGCTCCTATTACTTCTGGAAAATCAAATGCAATAATACAAGACTTGAAACCAACCGAAGGGAGTAGTTTAACTTTAGTATTGCCAAATATTTTCACGCCAAACGGGGATGGAAATAATGATGTATTAACTCTAGATGCTTCTACAATCAGTGATTTCAGTATTGTAGTTCTTAACTCTGCTGGAATAGTTGTTTATCAATCCAATGATTCTGCGTTTAGCTGGAATGGGACGCTTCCAACTGGCAATCCTGTTGATGAAGGCAATTTTATCTATTATGTTACAGGAAAAGATTCAGAGGGAAAACTAATATCCAAACATAGTAGGCTAGTTATTAAACATTAATTAGATTTCGTTAAATCTAAAAGTTTCTTTAACTCGCACTCCTTTTTCCGTGTGTTGAACCGTACAACATTCATTCACGCTGTCATGTTCTAAAAACAGTATGAATTCTTCGTCAGCCGCACGATTTAAAAAAGCCTCTTTCTCAGAAATTGTTATTAGCGGTCGGGTATCGTACCCCATAACATATGGCAAGGGAATATGTCCTACACTGGGAAGTAAATCTGCCATAAATACTATTGTTTTGCCTTTATATTTTATGTGAGGAATCATCATACTTTCCGTATGACCATCAACAAATAAAACATCAATATCCTTGAAACAGTTATCGGTAAAATCAGCTGTTCGTTCCAAAAATTTCAGTTGTCCACTTTCCTGAATAGGAAGAATATTTTCAGTTAAAAATGAAGCTTTTTCTCTCGGATTAGGCTTTGTTGCCCATTCCCAATGGTTTTCAGTACTCCAGTAATTTGCCTGTTCAAATGCAGGTCGATAGGCTGATTTAGAATTATTCCATTCAATGGCACCTCCACAATGATCAAAATGCAAATGCGTTAAAAAAACATCTGAAATATCCTTTTTTGAAAAGCCTAATTTTTGTAGATTTCCACTCAAGGAGTCTTCTCCATGCAGAAAATAATGGGAGAAAAACTTATCAGATTGTTTATTTCCGATACCTGTATCCACCAAGATTAACTGGTTACCATCCTCAATTAACAAAGACCGCATTGCCCATGTACACATATTGAATTCGTCAGCTGGATTGGTTTTTTCCCAAATTGTTTTTGGAACTACCCCAAACATAGCTCCTCCATCTAATTTGAAAAAGCCCGTATTTAGCACATGTATTTTCATAGTTAAAGCAAAAAAAGGCCAACATGAAGTTAGCCTAGATTTTAAAAAGAATTCTAAATATTAACGAACGTATATTTTCTTGGTAACTTGACCTTGATCAAAAATTGTTTGAACTTGGTAAATACCCGTTGTAATATCATTCAACACTATTTGAGTGTTTACATCGTTAATTTTAACACTATAAACTACTCTTCCTTCTAGGGAAACTAATTTCACCTCCCCTCCAATTAAATCAGGAGTAACATTGATATTAATCTGATCTAACATCGGTTTAATAGATACTTTGTCTTCCACAGAAACTTGATTTAATCCAGAAACAGATCCTTCACCAGCAAGTATTTGTTCATCTGGATTAATATTATAGGCGTAATCGTGTATTGTCAATTTTAGACCTGTTGGATCTAGGGTATCTAAACTCAATCGAACCCAGCCATAATGAATATTAGTTCCTGCTGAAAATTTCATTCCTAAAAATTTCTGACTAACGCCCAAAAATTCACCTTGATTGATGTTGTAAGTAATATTAAATGCTGGAACTGAAACCACACCTTTTACACCAAGTGCCGCAGATTGAGAGCTAAAATTATTAGCAGAAGTTATTGCATCTCCACCATTAAGTGCTGTAACCCCAAAGGTACTGCTCGAACCAATAACTTGTCCTTGAACACCACCAAGTGGGCCAGGTACAGCGTTAGCTTGCGACCCATTATATACATAGGTAAACGGAATCCCCATATAAGTAGATGACCCATTGCCATTGAACGAGGCGACTTGGAAAGTTATATCTATTCCTGTATCCAAATTCATATCAATTTCAAACGGACCACTTGTTTTATCCAAAACCACATCTGGATTAACATCGGTGTATTGAATATTTTGAGCTGTCGCCAAACCACTCATCAATAATGAACTTGCGACTGCTGAGTAAGATTTAATTTTCGGAGTTGTAGATAATTTATTCATAAATAATGTATTAAAACAAAAAAGGCGGAATTACTTCCGCCTTCAAATATAATAAAAAAAATATTACTTAACGTAAACTCTTTTGTTCACTGAACCTGATTCAAAATTTGCAGTAACTGAATAAATACCAGAATCAACTCCTTCGAAAGAAATTGTAGTATTAACATCAGAAATAGCGATTGTTTTAACCACTTGACCCGCCATGCTAACCATGGAAATTGAACCACCAATTAAATCTGGCGTAACATTGATAGTTGCATCATTTAATGTAGTTTTGATTGTAACTTTATTTTCAACGGAAACATCTTCAATTCCAGCAGTTTGACAAGTATTAATAGTTGCACCTGGAGTTGCATTGAATGCATATTCTTTCACTGTAATTGTTTCAGCATTGGCTGCAACAGAAAGTTTAACCCAAGCATAATGAGTTCCAGAAGAAGCAGTAAATTTAACACCTAAGTATTTATCGGTAGCACCTAAGAAAGGAGTTGTTGTAGACGAAAAAGGAACAGTTCCGTTAATTAACGCAGCATAGCCAAAATTTCCGTACGAATCATTTCCAAATGTTGCAGCAGCAGAAACAGCAACACCACAATCCAAAGCAGCAGCCATAGTTGCAGTATCAGCAGCAATGATTGCGTTTGTAGCAGGAATAGCAGCATAAGCCAAGGCACCTTTGTATGTGAAACTTGAAGTAGCTCCTTCAATGTGTGCAACACCAAATACGATATCTGGAGTAGCATCATTGTTAAAATCGATAGCGTAAGGGTTTATTAACGTCGTATTAGAGTCAACAACCACATCTGGATTTATATCCATATAGGTAATTTGAGCGTTAGCAGCACCTCCGGCTACAATTGCACCAGCAACAGCTGTGTAACCAGCTAATTTAGACTTGTTGATTGAGGTAGTTTTTTTCATAAGCTTAAAAATAATTTGAGTAAAAATACAAAAAAAAAGTTTAACTACAAATTATGTAAATATTTCTTCATTTTGTCTAAGTCAAAATCACAATTTAAGAATTCACTTAGAATTGATATTTGTTCCACATCAGAATCTAAAAGCTCATTCCAATTCAGAATAAGAACTTGTTGATTTGGTTGAGATTCTATCCATAAATCAATGATGTATTTCTCCTTTTCAATGGTTTTTAACATCTTTACTGCAATTGATTTTTCAGGTATCGATTTTTTCAATTTCGAAGTTCTAACTGGAAGAATTTCATCCAAGGTTTGATCCAAATAAATTACTTTGTAGTTATAATTTACTGGTAAATCGCTTAAATTTCGACTTGGAATGTAAACTACTTTACCGATATTGTTTAGCAACCAATCATTTGTAAATAAAATTTTTGATGCTTCATTGAATTCAGCCTTATCATAATCAATTTTTAGTCCTCCGATATTTAGCAACTGTAGTAATTGCTCATATTCACAATTATCAACTCCAGTACAAACAATAATGTCTCCTTTTATATTTGATTTCAAAAACGCCAAATTTTGTTTGGCTAGTTCGGGTTTATTTAGTTTATTTTGATAAATTTCAACCAACCATTTGTGCGCTTTAGTCATTCCAGGGGTAAGTCGAGTACAAACTTGAAAGGCACTAACAGCATCTTCAAATAAATCCAATTTCACCAAAGCTTCCCCTAAATGATAGTGAATATTTGGCTGAAAAAAATCTTGTTCCAAAGCCAATAGAAATTCATCTACTGCCTCATTGAATTTACTTTGGCGCAAAAAAGACAATCCTAATCCATAATGAGCAGCGGTACTTCTGTCATCGATTGCAAGCGCTGTAATATATTGATTTTCTGCCGCTTTAAAGTTTTTTCTAAGCGTATGGATTTGAGCAATACTTGTGGCTAATTGCAGGTTGTTCGGATTTTTTTTCTGAACATTTTCCAATAATGGAAGTGCTTTTCGCGGACGATTCATGGCAAGATTCAACAGTCCTTCAAGGTATTCCAAATACATTGGTTCTTCAAACTCATTATTCCCAAATGGATCAAGAGATTGTTCAGTTTCTTGTTTTCTTTTAGTGCGTTCCTCTAAGTCAACTACTTTAAGTTTTTCTATAACTTCTTGGCATTTCATGTACATTTTTTTACTCAAGTAAGCAAATGCAAGTCGTTGACCATAGCGCAAAACATTCGATTCTTCAAAAATACGTTCCAAAATTTCTATCGCAGGTTTCAACCTCCCGCCATTAATCATATTTCGAGCGATATAGTATTCGTTTTCGCGCTTGCTTTTTTCAACTTGCAACAATTTATCGTCTTCCATTGCTTCAATGTAACCCAATTCCACCAATTGTTGAAGTGCTTCTTGTGCAGCCCAAGGATCTTCACGCATCAAGGTATCGTGTTGACCAGAATTTCCTTCAACATTTTCCCATGATTCAATCATGTGAGCAGGCGAGGGAGTAGAAAAACATTGATATAGTACCTTTCCTTCCATATCTTTTCCTACGGACAATCCAGCATGATAAAGGATTGTTGGAGTAATATCAATAATACTTGCTCCAGAAATTTGTTCTCCTTGCTTTATTCCAGGGCCTGCCATCACAAAAATTCCATAAGGACTATGCTCAACTGCCGGACCTGAAGGTTCCTGTGGTATATAAAGCGGGCGTTGATGATCGGAATGAAATCCATGATCAGAAAGAAGAATTACAGTTGTATTTTCATCAATCATGGATAAAGTACGATCTAACATCATATCATGAAAACGATATCCTGCCTCCACAACATCTTTATAGTTTTCAAAATCTTCAAGGGGGATTTCGGGCCTTCTTGGTGGGAAATAGCGCATTGCGATATGACAAAAATGATCAATTGCATCGTGATAAACAGCCATAAAATCCCATTCAGTTTCAGCCATTAAATAGGTAGATGCAGAATGGATAGTTGCGGCGTTGGATAATGTTTTTAGAACAGAAAGGGTTTTATTAGCTTTTCGTAATTCAAGATTATCTACAATATTAGGTATGAATGGATGAGCCATTGCCAACGAAATCTCGTGTGGATGAACCCTGAACTCCTTCATTGTTTCACTCAAAGATTCTGGATGAACAGTGCCATTTGGCATTTCCCAATCTTCACCAAGAGCTTTTGTAGCAACCTGATACAGATTTGAAACCATAACTCCATTAATGGGTTCTGCTGGATTACTTGGCCACCATGCAACCACATTGCTTTTCCAACCTTCTTGATTGAGAATATTCCAAATTGCCTTTACTTTTCTTGAAGTAGTGGTTACAGGTCTCAATCCCTCACCATTTGGCGTTGGCTCAACAAAACCTCCAATTCCATGTTTATCTGCTCGAACTCCTGTTGCTATACTTGTCCAAAGCATGGGAGACAAGGGTGGGTCGAGGGTTTGTAATCGGCCATGAACCCCTCTTTTCATCAAGGATTCAATGACAGGCATTTTTCCTTGTTCAATCAAAGGCATTATTATCTTCCAATCAGCTGCATCCCAGCCAATTACGAGTATTTTATTTTTTGCTTTTTTTGCCATTTTCTTTGGAAGAATTGCGTATTTCTATTTTTTCTTTTTCTACGACCTCACGCCATTTGCGTAAACCAACATGACCAAGGGCTAACAAGCCTAATGATCCTTGTGAAGTAATTTGATATTCCTTTTCCATGTTAAATTTTATTTCTATAAAGTGAAGGATTAACAGCTGAGGCGAGATCCTGCCAAACAGCGCCTAATTCCAAAAAAGCGATAATTTTTTCCAATTCATGTTCTGGATTCTGCATCAATTCTTTGAACGGAATATCCAAATAAGGAATGTTGTTAGATATAAAAAACTGATGGGTTTTTTGTATATGTGTTTCATAAATTGTGGCGAACTTTTGCCTTTCAGCTTGCTGATCTTTATTCAGCATTATTTCTTGTGAACGCAATATTTCCTCAATTTCTCTTCGCATAAAAATAACACGATACGAAAGTGATTTATCTATAAAAATTGGAAGAGGAGCAACGATTTTCACAACTTTTCCCTTGGCTGATTTCAAAAACGAATTATCTTTTACAATTCCTTTCACAGCATCTAGTTCGAAGTATCCTTCAGGATTATTGTTATCCTTTTGGCGGATTCCGTCTGTTAGAATTTCCAAGGATGCCTTTTCCAAAATTTGCATCATTAAAGAAGTTCCGGATCTTGGTAAACCGGTTACAATTGTTACAACTGACATACATTCAAATTGAGACAAATGTACTAAAATAAGCACTAACCAATAAGCCTATACCGAGAAAGATTAACTTTCAGAATAATCCGAAAAAGCTTGTTCGTCGGCAAAATAATAGATTCTTACGAGTGCAGTATCGTTTAAAAAATCAATTTTACCAATATCAAATCGATTAATATTCAATCCAGTTCTATTCTGTAAATCTGCTTTCATTTCTTCGTATTTCTCGGGTAATATTAAATCAATTCGCTCGTATGTAATTGTTTTACGGGTTTCATGTTTCATTAACCACATAAACTCAAGAATATAAGTGATTACAACCACCGAAACATTGATCAACATCACCTCGCCTACTGACATACTGCCATTTATCAAAGCATTAACAACACTTACCCCAATAATAAGAAACAGGTAAGTCATTTCCTTTATTTCAATTGCATCCGTTCGATAGCGAATAATTCCAAAAATAGCGAAAAGACCCAGTCCCATTCCAGTATCGATTCCAAACTTTTTCAATCCAAAACATAGAAAAAAGGTTATGGTTCCAATAAGGTAATATGTAAATAAATAATCTT
>CAMBBW010000030.1 GCA_945863425.1 Lishizhenia tianjinensis | reverse complement strand
CCACCTCTTCCCATTCCGAACAGAGAAGTTAAGCCTGCTTGCGCTGATGGTACTGCCCTATTAAGGGTGGGAGAGTAAGTCGATGCCAATTTTTAAAACCCTAACATTCACCAGAATTGTTAGGGTTTTTTTTTGTGCTTTGGTTCGTTGTTTTAATTGATGAAAAAAAGTCCACCGGAATTGATATTCTTGGTTTTATGGACAAAAGGTAGGTTCAGAACTATGGAAAGCTATATTTTATTGGCTTTTGAGCAAATCAAAGACTTTGAACAAAAAAACTGCTTTTATTGTAACTCTACGATTACAAAAAATAAACTGCTAAAAACAACTATGTAAATATCTAGCTTGTGGGTGACTGTTTGTAGGATGGAATTGTCTCAGTTCTAATCAAATTTGGATTCAGTATGTTGAAGGAAAACAAATTTATTAGCAACTTGCTCAAAAATATATTTGTTTAACAATTACTATTCAACGCAAAATTGATAGTGTAATTTTTTGAAAGAATATTTAGGTTTTACAAAGAATTAAAATCTTTGTATTTTTTTTCCAACTGAAAAAATGAATCATTTTACTTAATTTCGTAGTCTAAAATTGTATTAATGCGCCCTTTTCGTACCATTTGGACAACTGAAGATAGATTTGTTGAAATAATCGATCAACGTAAACTACCCCATTCATTAGAAATAATGAAATTACTTACCTATAAGGATGCTGAAATAGCAATCAAGAGCATGACGGTGCGTGGTGCTCCTCTGATTGGTGCTACTGCAGCTTATGGTATCTATTTGGCTGTGCGTGAAATGATTGAAAATGAAAGAGACGGTGATTTTTTAGATCAAGCATTTTCTGATCTTCGTGCATCTCGTCCCACGGCTGTTAATTTATTTTGGGCCTTGAACAAAATGAGGTCAGCACTAGATAATTCAGCTGATTTTTTGTCAACATCTTGGGATATGGCGGCACAAATAGTGGAAGAAGATATAGAAATTTGTAGGATGATTGGAGTTCATGGTTTGCCAATTATTGAAGAAATTGCATCAAAAAAAATGAACGAGCCCGTACAAATATTAACTCATTGTAATGCTGGTATGTTAGGTTGTATTGAGTGGGGGACAGTAACTTCACCCATTTATCAGGCGCACAATAAAGGGATTAAAGTTCATGTTTGGGTGGATGAAACTCGACCTAGGAATCAGGGTTCTAACCTTACTGCTTATGAGCTAACCAAACATGGAATTCCACATACATTGATTGTAGATAATGCCGGAGGACATTTAATGCAACATGGAATGGTTGATTTAGTGCTAGTTGGTACGGATCGAACAACCCGAAATGGTGATGTTGCCAATAAAATAGGAACGTATTTAAAAGCCTTAGCGGCAAATGACAATAACGTCCCATTCTACGTGGCGCTCCCTTCCACTACATTGGATATGACTATTCGTGATGGACTTACAGAAATTACAATTGAAGAAAGAGATCAAAATGAAGTGAAATATATAACAGGTAAAAGATCAGACGGTCAAATAGATTCTGTTTTAATTTGTCCGGAAACTACTTCAGCCAGTAATTATGGATTTGATGTAACTCCCTCTAAATATATTACTGCTTTGATTACAGAACGTGGTGTTTGTCCTGCTAATGAAATGGGAATAGTAACTTTATTTCCGGAATTTAGTCAGATTGAAGGAGTATGAAGTTTTTAATTGTAGGATTAGGGAATCCAGGCGCTGAATATAGTGAAACACGTCATAATATCGGTTTTAAGGTTGTTGAAAAATTAGTAGCTGAACTTGGCGGTTCATTTTCAATTTCTAAATTGGCTGAACGGGCGGAAGTGAAAATAAAAGGTAGGATATTAATCGTTATCAAACCAACTACTTACATGAATTTAAGTGGGAAATCAGTAAACTATTGGATGCAAACAGAGAAAATACAGCGAGAAAACATACTTGTCATTGCGGACGATATCTCTTTGCCTTTTGGTAAAATTCGTATGAAGGGAAAAGGGAGTGATGGCGGTCATAACGGATTAAAGGATATACAGGCCATATTGAATTCTCAAGAATACGCCCGTTTAAGATTTGGCGTGGGAAATGATTTTTCTCCAGGTAAACAATCCGATTATGTTTTAGGCAAATGGCACATGGAGGAGCAAAATAACTTATCAGAAAGAATTGAGGTTGTAGGCGAGGCAATTAAATCTTTTTGTACAGTTGGTTTAGGCTTAGCAATGACTCAGTGGAATAATAAATGATTTCGATTGTATTTCTCTAGCGAGAATTCAATAAATTGTTATCTTTACAATAATTAAAAAGGTATGGGTTGTTCATCGTGTTCAAGTGGGGGAGGTACGCCAAAAGGGTGTAAGAATAATGGTACATGCAGCTCGGGTGGGTGCAACAAATTGGATGTATACGATTGGTTAGGGAACATGTCGCTTCCTGATGGGCAATCTATCTACGATATGGTAGAAATCCGTTTTAAAAATAGCCGAAAGGGGTTTTACCGGAATCAAAATGGAATTTCACTTCAAGTGGGAGATGTGGTTATTGTCGAAACCTCTCCAGGATATGATGTTGGTGTTGTTTCTGTTGTGGGTGAATTGGTCAGAGTACAAATTCGAAAGAAAGCACCAGACATTAAACCTTACGAGGCAAAAAAAGTCTTGCGAATTGCGAATCAAGAGGAAATAGATAAATGGATACAAGGAAGAACATTGGAAAAGGATGTCATGTACCAAGCCCGATCTTTGGCTGTTAATTTAAAATTGGAAATGAAAATTTCTGATGTAGAATATCAAGCAGATTTATCCAAAGCAACATTTTATTATACAGCGGAAGGAAGAGTTGATTTTAGACAATTGATCAAGGATATGGCGGATAAATTCAAAATCCGTATCGAAATGCGCCAAATTGGATCCAGGCAAGAAGCATCCCGTTTAGGTGGAATTGGTTCTTGTGGTAGAGAATTGTGTTGTTCAACTTGGTTAACGGATTTCAGAACAGTATCAACATCAGCAGCACGGTATCAACAACTTTCCTTAAATCCTCAAAAATTAGCTGGACAGTGTGGTAAATTGAAATGTTGCTTGAATTTTGAATTAGACATGTACTTGGATACAATCAAAGAGTTTCCAAGGTCTGATATACGACTAAAGACCGAAAAAGGGGTCGCTTTTCATATTAAAACCGATGTTTTCAAACGTCAAATGTGGTACGCCACTGAAGGAGAAATGGGATTGATTGCCCTAGATCCTGACAAAGTGAAGGAAGTTATAAAATTGAATAAAGACGGAAAAACTCCAAAAGACTTGAAAGATTTTACAATTCTGAAGGAGTCAAATGTGAAATCAGATGAACCAAGTTACGAAAATGTGGTTGGACAAGATAGTCTGAATCGTTTTGAAAACTCTTTTAATAAAAACAAGAAAAAGAAAAGACCACAAGGTCAGGGTGGAGCACCTACCGGAAATAACAACGGTAACAGGTCAAATCAGCAAAATCAATCCAATCAACCTAAAGGAAATAATAATTCGCCAAGGCCTATTAATTCGCAACAAAATCAATCAAAACAACCTCCTAAATTATAGTTTATGAAGTTTTTGATTTGTTGTCTACCCTTAAGTTTGTTTTTTTCTTGTGGCGATAATTCGATTGTGAATCAGTCTTATGAATTTGATAATGAAACATGGAAAAAGACCAACAAACCAAACTTCACCGTTGAAATAAAAGATTCAACAAAACTATATGATTTTGTATTTGTAATTCGCACCACAACATCCTATGCATATAGTAATATGTGGCTTTATTTGATTTCAACAGCACCCAAAGGGAAGCCTTCTAAAGAGGCCTTGCAGGTTCGAATTGCGGATGAAACTGGTCGTTGGTTAGGTAATAAAACGGGAAGTTCAGTTGAGCATTATATTAAATTTTCCAAAAGGAAATTACCACTCATTGGCAAATATACGTTCGAATTAAATTTAGCGACAGTAGAAAATCAGTTAGATAATGTTTTGGATGTGTCTTTTTCCGTGCGTGAATCTGAAATTGGCAAAAAATAATTCCACCTTATTTAAGGAATTGAATATTGCGCTTTAATCCTTCGAATTTTGTTCGTTTTACAGCACTTAATTTAAAGAGTTTTTCGAATACTTCTTCGTTTAATTCCTGCCATTCATTCGTTTTCAGTTCTAATAAAAGAGGATTTGGTTTGAATCGTTTTTCATGGGTGATTTTGGAGAATCTGTTCCATGGACAGACGTCTTGACAAATATCACAACCAAACATCCATTGATCCATTTTTCCTGAGAATTCTTGCGGGATTAGCTGGTCTTTGAGTTCAATTGTAAGGTAAGAAATACATTTCGATCCATCAACGACATAGGGTTGTACAATAGCCTCTGTTGGACAGGAATCAATACACCTAGTGCAAGTGCCACAATAATCTCTCATTGGGCCATCTGGTTCAATTTCCAGATCAATTATTATTTCAGCAATAAAGAAAAAGCTTCCTGTTTTGGGTTGAATTAAATTTGTATTCTTTCCAATCCATCCTAATCCTGATTTTTTTGCCCAAGCTTTGTCCATTACCGGTGCTGAGTCAACAAATACTCGTCCATTTACTTCACCAATTTTTTCACGTAGATAAACCAACAACTCATTTAGCTTGTCCTTGATAACATAATGATAATCCTCACCATAGGCATATTTTGCAATTTTGGGAGCGTTTTCATTTTGTTTTTCTTCCGGAAAATAATTGAATAGCAAAGAAACGATTGTTTTAGCTCCATCGACCAATAATCTCGGATCCAATCGCTTATCAAAATGATGAGCCATGTAGCCCATTTTACCATTATAATTGAGCGATAACCATTGCTCTAGGCGAGGAGCTTCCTCTTCAAGAAATGTGGCTTTGGAGAAACCACATGAAAAGAAACCCAATTCATGGGCTTTATAGGTGATTATTTTCTTGGCATTCATTTAAAATAAACCACCTTGTGACCAACCTAAGTCTTTACCTAAATGTTTAAATGCCCTATCGGTAGCCTTTCTTCCGCGCGGGGTTCTCATTAAAAAGCCTTCTTGAATTAAAAAGGGTTCATAAACTTCTTCCAACGTACCTGCATTCTCTCCAATTGCTGTGGCAATCGTTGTCAAACCAACAGGTCCACCACTGAATTTCTCAATAATCACTTTCAAGATTCTAATATCCATTTCATCTAAGCCATTTGCATCAACATTGAGAGCGTTTAAGGCATATTCAGTAATTTCATCATCAATTTTCCCGGAACCTTTTATTTGTGCAAAATCTCGTACTCTTCTCAATAAGGCATTACCAATTCGCGGAGTACCCCTGCTTCGACTTGCGATTTTATAGGCCGCATCTTCATCAATAGCAATACCTAAAAGGCTTGCAGATCGTTCGATAATTAATGTTAGTGTTTTAGAATCGTAATACTCTAACCTAGAATTTATACCAAATCGGGCGCGTAGGGGAGATGTCAATAAACCCGATCGCGTGGTAGCTCCTATGAGCGTAAAAGGATTTAAGTTGATTTGAATACTCCGTGCATTGGCTCCACTGTCAATTAATATATCAATTACGTAATCTTCCATTGCAGAATATAAATATTCTTCGACCACAGGGCTTAAACGGTGTATTTCATCGATAAACAATACATCT
Organism: Lishizhenia tianjinensis; assembly: GCA_945863425.1. GTDB lineage: Bacteria > Bacteroidota > Bacteroidia > Flavobacteriales_D > Crocinitomicaceae > UBA952. The sequence goes on along the minus strand of CAMBBW010000030.1, from coordinate 14,053 downwards.
CCTTCTCCAAGGTTGGTTAAAAGTCCAGCTAAATCTCCCGGTTTATCAAGTACAGGACCACTTGTTACTTTAAAACCAACACCTAGCTCATTTGCTATAATATTCGCCAAGGTTGTTTTGCCAAGACCTGGAGGGCCATGCAATAGCACATGGTCAAGTGGCTCATTCCTTAATTTAGCGGCTTGAACAAAAATTGATAAATTTTGAACAATGGGATCCTGTCCCGAAAAATCGGTTAAATATTTTGGTCGAAGGACTTTGTCGTAGTCTTGTTCACCATTACTTTCTGCCTCTTCACGATAATCAAATGAATCTTCCATGTTCCTTACAAATGTACAAAGAGTTTTATGAATCCGACAGCGGTTTAACTGAGTGATTTTTTATTTACTGATTTATCCTTATTTTAAAATCCTGCCCTCAATAGCAGCGGTTTTATTTTTATTAGCCAACTGTCCACAAGCTGCATCAATGTCCTTTCCTCTGCTTCTTCGAATATTGACTATCATATTTTTACTCTCTAATATAGAGGCAAAAGCGTTCACCTTATCAATAGATGCTTGCTGAAAGATGCCATCATCAATCGGGTTGTATTCAATAATATTGATTTTGCAAGGAACACATTTTGCGAATGCGGCCAATTCAAAGGCGTCCTCTGGTTGGTCGTTAAAATCTTTAAAAATAATATATTCAAACGTGATTCTACTGTTTGTTTTCTCATAGAAATAGGTTAAAGCTTCTGATAATTCAGCTAAATTATTGGATTCGTTGATTTCCATTAATTTATCTCTTTTTGAATCATTTGCTGCATGAAGAGATAGTGCTAAATTAAATTTAACCTGATCATCTCCCAGTTTTTTTATCATTTTTGCAATTCCGGCAGTTGATACTGTAATCCGTCTAGGTGAAATTCCTAATCCCTCTTCAGAACAAAGGAGTTCCGTTGATTTTAAGACATTTTTATAGTTTAATAATGGTTCCCCCATTCCCATATAAACGATATTACTCAATGCCCTGCCATGATTTTTCAGTGATTCTTCGTTTAAATAAACCACTTGGTCTACAATTTCTCCGGCTGATAGGTTTCGTAATAATTTTAACCTACCCGTTGCGCAAAAAGCACAAGATAAACTACAACCTACTTGAGAGGAAATACAAGCTGTAGATCTCGATTTTGTTGGAATTAATACACCTTCAATAACTTGTGATTCGCCAATTGAGAAAGCACATTTAACTGTTCCATCCTTACTTATTTGTTTGTCCGAAAGCTCGATATGGTCTATGTAAAATTCAGTAGTTAATAATTCTCTAAAATTAGCTGGTAGATTTGACATTTCCAGAAACGATTGTGCATTCTTCTTCCAAAGCCATTCATAGATTTGTTTTGCACGAAAAGATTTCTGACCTATCGAAAGTAAATATTCTTGAAGGTCAACCAAACTGAGGTTACGGATATTTTTTTTCGATGAAGATGTCATAAAATGGTTGTGACCTTTTTGTTGAATTTATCGATTCAACATCACGGGCATTACCAACATAAGAATGTCTTCCTCTTGGTTTTCGGGTAAATTAGGCATCAGTAAACCCGCTCGACTTGGGATACTCATTGCTAAACGAATCTCTGTTGTGTCTAAATTACTCAACATATCCATTATGAAACGAGAATTAAAGCCAATCTCCATATCATCGCCATCGTATTGACATGTAAGTCGCTCACTAGCCGCATTTGAAAAATCTAAGTCTTCCGCTGAAAGCAACAATTCAGATCCCGCAATCTTTAATTTAATTTGATGCGTAGTTTTATTTGAAAAAATAGAAACACGTTTAATTGAGCTTAAAAATTGTTGTCTATCTATGGTTAATACATTTGGATTTTCTTTTGGAATAACTGCTTCATAGTTCGGATATTTTCCATCGATTAATCTACAAATTAATGTTATATCATTGAATGTGAATATAGCATTTGAAGTATTAAACTCAATAGTTAATTCTTCATCACCGCGCACATTTGATTTCAATAGGTTTAACGGTTTCTTTGGTAGGATGAATGATGCATTTCCATCAGCAGCAAAATCTTTTCGCGTATAGCGCACTAATTTGTGAGCATCTGTAGCAACAAAAGTGATTTCTTGTTCAGAAAATTGACAGTAAACACCACTCATAACAGGGCGTAATTCATCGTTACCAGTTGCAAAAATAGTTTTGTTGATTGCTCTTGATAATATTTCACCTGTAATTTTTACAGAACTTTTGTTTTCTAAAACAGGTAGTTTTGGATACTCTTCAGCATTAAAACCAACCATTTTGGAATTACCATTATCATACCCTATTTCAATTCCGAAATCAGTATTAACTCTAAAGGAACAAGGTTGGTCGGGTAAATTCTTAAGTACATCAAGCAATAATTTTGCAGGTATCGCAATTTTACCAGCTTCTTCCATTTGAACTTCTAAAGAAGTCATCATGGTCGTTTCTAAATCTGATGCAAGAACGGTTAATTTATTGTCAATAATTTCAAACAAGAAATTATCTAATATTGGCAAACTGCTGTTTGTGCTAAGTACACCTGAAATACTTTGTAGATGTCGTAATAGGGTGTTACTGGAAACAATGAAATTCATATGTGTAGTTTATCTTTTAAAACGCAACGAAGTTAAATACTTTAACTCTAGTCTGATTGCAAATTTAAAAATATTTATCTACACTCAATAGTTTACAAACCTAAAAGTTCTGATATTGAATTTCGTGAAATGAAATGATAGTTTTGTTTAGCTGTTTCAAATATGGACAATGCTAATAGTCTATGATCTGGAGTTTTATTTAATTCGGAATAAATAGGTAACAAGTATTTTCTTCTACCCACTTTGGTGATGAATTGTTCCATCGGTAAAAATGCAGGCTTGTAGTCACTGCGCACAGAAAGTAAATACCACTCAGTCATTACTTCTGCATTGCCCCAGCGAGAGAAATTCATGTAAGCATCCGCAAGAGCAAGTTTTTCTGGATCCATAAACATGGGGAGAGATCGAATGAATTCTATCCATTCTTGAGTGGAGTAATCAGAACGCTTAATTTGCTTGGTGACCCTTTTTTTACGCCAGGAATTTGGAATTGGTTCATAGGTTGTTTTGGGTTCGAAAACATCATCTCCAGCTGCGTAATCTTTGGCAAGCTGTTGCATGTGCTTGAATTTTTTCGATTGAATTTTTAGGCAGTTTTTTGGAATGCCTGGTTGATATACCCATTCATCAGTATTGAATTTAATTTGATTCGGATCAAGTAATTCATTGTTTAAATATTCAATAAATTTTTCAGTACTAATGGTTTGAAATGCAAATGTGTTGAAATAATTAGTTAAGAAAACATCCATTTTTTCTCTTCCAACAGTTTGTTCAAGTGTTTTTAAAAAGAATGCGCCTTTTATATAGGCTACTTGAGTTAATCCTTCTCCGGGATTTCGATTTTTAAGATCAAGTTTTAGGTGTGTATCAGCCAATCGATTTTCTTTCTTAAATTGTTTTAATTCGTTTTTTAATTCGCCAAGCTCAATCAAAGCAAGCATTTCAACATATTCTGAATCTGCTATTTCTTCCATGATTCTGTGCTCAAAATAGACAGTAAATCCTTCATTGAGCCAAAAGTCATTCCACGTGCGATTGGTAACTAAATTACCCGACCATGAATGCGCAAGTTCATGCGCTATCACTGAAACCAAACTTTTATCCCCGGCAATGATAGTAGGATTAACAAAGGTTAAACACGGATTTTCCATTCCACCATATGGAAATGAATAGGGTAGAACCAATAAATCATATTTTCCCCATCGGTACGGTCCATATAATTTCTCTGCAACTGAAATCATTTTTGGTAAATCTTCAAATTCTTTTTTTGCAGCCGCAAGCAACTCCGGTTCAGCATAAACCCCGCATTTATTGGAAATTGGAGCATAATCTATATTCCCAACAGAAAGTGCAATTAAGTAGCTTGGGATTGCTTGTTTCATCTCAAAATGGTACTGTCCTTTATCATTCTTTTTGATCGGATTTTCAGCACTCATGACTGCCATTAATTCTTTTGGTACTCTTACATCCGCACTGTAGGTAAAGCGATTTAGCGGTGAATCTTGCAAAGGAATCCAGGTGCGCGTAAGAATTGGTTGACCTTGAGTGTACAGAAATGGATGTATCTTTCCTTCTGTTTGAACAGGATCTAGCCAATCAATGGCTTCTGTCCGGGAGGTAGTTTGGTAATAAATATTGACAAATTGTGTCGATTTTTTGATTGCGACAATTAATGGCTGACCTAAAATGGAATCCTTGTCCCAAGGACCAATAACGAACTCTGATTCTACTTCCGATCCCTTTTTTCCAAGTGTTATTTTTTGAATTTGAAGGTGTTTTATGTCAAAAATTATGGTGTCAGAGGTATGTTTTTCGAGTGTGTGACGAGCCACTCCGTAGATCGTTTTATTTTTGAAATTGACATCTAAATCAAGGTGTAAATGGCTTGTTCTAACTTGTGTAACATTGGCATAACTGTGATCGTCTTTTTCTGTGTCAACCCAAGTGGTCTTTTGTTTCACTTTCTTTTTTTCCATTACTTGACAGGAAGTCAAAGCGACTAATCCAATCAAAATAGAATAAAGCATGATTTTTTTCATGGAGTCACGAAATTAAGCTAAAAGAGTTATATGCGAAAATTTGCTTCATGAAATGTCTTCGTGTATTTCGGATAAATAGATTTGTTCCCACTGATTAGGGCAAGGAAACAAGTGTTTTTGGCACTTCAGAAAGTAAAGATCCATTAGCGTCGAATAACCTGAGAATGAATAAACAGCGGCGGATTCCAATAAATAGTTATCGATAACTTTCCAGTCATTGGTTCCTATCTTTTCTACTGTTTGATTTTCTACTTGAAGTGAATTAATTGCCTTTGGGCTACCTAGAATAATTTTCTGTTGGTTTTCTGGGCAGTTGGAAATAAAGGACTTGAATAAAAAATCATGATGTACGCCAGGTCCGCTTAGGAGTAATAAGGCATTTTGTTTTTTTAAGTTTAAAATATTCGGTTCATTTTCAAATCGAGACAACAATCCAATGTAATAGGTTCTTTTGCGCTTACTTGATTTGGATAAATCTCCAGCTAAATTAATGCTTGGGTCATCTACAATCCATTTGAAATCAAATTGATTCATCCAATAATTGTGAAAAAAAATGAATAGTTTGCTTAGTCCTTTCAATTTAGGATTTAATTGGTGAGTAAGAAAAATGCACGGACAAGACTTTGTTACAAAACCATAACGGTGGTCTGAAATGACTAATTCTATTTTATTTTCAATGACGATGTTTTGTACAACCTTTTTTTCGGTACGAATAAATTGAAGTATTCTGTTTTTTTGTTTCCATAACGTTTGAAAAAAAGAGATTTCATTCGAGAAATTAAAGGGGTATCCTTCGTGATTTATTGTTTCAATCAGAGGGAAATACGTTTTGAAAACCGCTAATTGAGCTTCATTTCCTGCAACAACGCAGGTATTTCCTTGTTTTTCCAATTTTTGAATCAGACCAATGCAACGAGAAACATGACCCATGCCCCAATTTAAGCAAGAAATCAGTATTTTTTTTTCGCGAACGTCAGATAAATTCATTCAGGTTCAAAACTAATCAAAAGATAATTAGTGTGAAAAATAAGATGAAATTTGACAGGAATGAAAGAGAAATGATTTCTTTCATTACCTTTAGGGCTTAAATTGAAAAACTCACTCTTATGACGGATTATAACGAATTTAGAAAATACGCGACTAAACACATGGGGCTCAGCAGCATGCACGTTGAACATTACATCGAATCTTCCCTAACACCATATATCATTGAAGAAAGATCATTGAATATGACGCAAATGGATGTTTTCTCTCGATTAATGATGGATCGTATTATTTTCTTGGGCACTGGTATCAATGATCAGGTAGCCAATATTATCAATGCACAATTATTGTTTTTGGAATCAGCTGATGCGAAAAAAGATATTCAAATTTATTTAAATTCTCCAGGTGGATCAGTATACGCTGGTTTGGGAATTTATGATACCATGCAATATATCCGTCCTGATGTGGCTACGATTTGTACCGGAATGGCTGCCTCTATGGGTGCCGTACTTTTGTGTGCTGGTGCTGATGGTAAACGTTCTGCTTTGAAACATTCTCGTGTGATGATTCATCAACCATTAGGAGGAGCGCAAGGTCAAGCTTCAGATATCGAAATTACTGCGCGTGAGATTCAAAAATTGAAAAAAGAATTATATAACATTATAGCACATCACAGTAAACAAGATTATGAAAAAGTTTGGGCGGATTCAGATCGTGATTATTGGATGACATCGGAAGAAGCGAAAGACTACGGGATGGTCGATGAAATTTTATTACGAAATCCGAAATAATTTAAATTCATTTTTCAATGGCTAAAAAAGAAGCCAACTGCTCATTTTGTGGCTCTAATAGGTCTCAAGTGGGTATGTTGATTGCAGGTGTTACAGGACATATTTGCGATTCTTGTGCAATTCAAGCGGAACGAATTATTCGTGATGAATTTACGTACAAGCAAGGAGATAAAGATATTAAATCCAATTCTGGTAGTGATTTTCAAGTGAAGAAACCGCTTGAAATCAAAAATTTCTTGGATGAATATGTAATTGGTCAAGAAGAAGCAAAACGTGTTTTGGCTGTTGCTGTCTATAATCATTACAAGCGAATAAATAATCCTTCAAAAGCGGAGGAAGTAGAGATTGAAAAATCCAATATTATGCTTGTTGGTAGAACAGGAACGGGAAAAACGTTATTGGCAAAAACAATTGCTAAATTACTCAATGTTCCTTTTTGTATCGCTGATGCCACGGTTTTAACGGAAGCAGGTTATGTGGGTGAGGATGTAGAAAGTATATTATCTCGTCTTTTACAATCAGCAGATTTTAATGTCGAAAATGCGCAGCGGGGTATTGTTTTTATCGATGAAGTCGATAAGATTGCGCGAAAAGGAGACAATCCTTCGATTACACGCGATGTTTCAGGTGAAGGGGTGCAGCAAGCATTGTTAAAATTGTTAGAAGGTACTATTTCGAGTGTTCCTCCTCAAGGAGGTCGTAAGCATCCAGAACAAAAAATGGTGCAAATTGACACGAGAAATATTTTATTTATTTGCGGTGGAGCTTTTGATGGAATTGAAAAAATCATTGCTGGAAGAGTAAACAAACAAACAATTGGATTTTCTTCTGATCAATCTCAACGTATTGAACAAGATTCGTTATTGCGCTACATAAACCCAACCGATATTAAAAGTTTTGGTTTAATTCCGGAACTTATTGGACGTTTTCCTGTGTTAAGTTATTTGGAACCCCTTGATGAAATTAGTTTGCGTCGAATATTAACCGAACCAAGAAATGCATTGACGAAACAATATACGAAGCTATTTGATTTAGATGATGTTAAACTTACATTTGATAATGATGCGTTGGATTTTATAGTAACAAAGGCTGTGGAATTCAAATTAGGCGCTCGTGGTCTCCGTTCTATATGCGAAGCAATTTTAACGGATGCTATGTTCAACCTTCCAACATCGGGTAAAAAATCATATAGGCTTACACGTCAATTTGCTGAGGATCAATTCTCTAAATCCAAATTTTCCATTTTAAAAGCAGTTTCTTAAATTTAATTTATGAAGGTAAAAGTTAAATTTCATTCGATATTCGAATTACCTAAATACGAAACAAGTTTGTCTGCTGGAATGGATATTAGAGCGAATATGGAGACTTCAGTTGAATTAAAACCTATGGAACGTAAATTAATTCCAACCGGGATGTTTATTGAAATTCCTGAGGGATATGAATGTCAAGTTCGACCGAGAAGTGGACTTGCATTGAAAAAAGGAATTACCGTTTTAAATTCTCCAGGAACAATTGATGCCGATTACCGGGGAGAAGTGGGCGTGATTTTGGTAAATTTATCTACTGAAATTGTTGTTATTGAACCTGGAGAGAGAGTTGCGCAATTGGTTTTTGCCCGGGTAGAACAGGCTGAGTGGACCGTTACAGATAATTTATCGCAAACGAAACGAGGAGCCGGTGGATTTGGTAGTACAGGAAATAAAAGTTAATTGAATAATATTTAATTCTATGAAAATTATTGTACCGATGGCAGGAAGAGGAAGTAGATTACGTCCTCATACATTGACAATTCCAAAACCCCTTGTGCCAGTTGGTGGTAAACCAATTGTACATAGATTAGTAGAGGATATAGCGGAAGTTTGCACTGAGCCAATCGATGAAATCGCTTTTATTATTGGGGATTTCGGAACTGAAGTAGAGAACGAACTTATTGCTGTGGCAGCTAGTTTGGGTGCAAAAGGAACCATTCATTATCAACATGAACCTTTAGGTACGGCCCATGCGGTTTTGTGTGCTGAATCAGCATTGGAAGGACCTGTTGTTGTTGCATTTGCCGATACATTGTTTCAAGCAGATTTTAAATTGGACTCTACCGTAGATGGAATATTATGGGTGAATCAAATCGAAGATCCAAGTGCATTTGGTGTTGTTCAATTAGATGTGGAGGGTAATATTATCGATTTTATAGAAAAACCAAAAGAATTTGTCTCAGATTTAGCCATGATCGGAATTTATTATTTCAAAGATGGTAATCGCTTGAAACAAGAATTGAATTACTTGATTGATAACCAAGTTATGAAAGGAGGTGAATACCAACTTCCAGATGCGATGCGTCGATTAACTGAAGCTGGTTTTAAATTGAAGCCTGGAACCGTATCCGAATGGTTAGACTGCGGAAATAAAGAGGTTACTGTTCATACCAATCAACGTGTTTTAGAATACGATTGGGCGAAAAATCGTAATTTGGTTCATGATGATGTTAAGGTATTGAATGCGACGATTGTTCCGCCTTGTTTCATCGGGAAAGGTGTGGTGATTGAAAATTCAGTAGTTGGCCCGCATGTTTCCATAGGAGCTGGGTCAAAAGTTACAAATAGTGTTGTACGAAATTCGATTATTCAAAATAATTCTTCAATTTTGGATTCTATACTTAAAGATTCTATGATTGGATCTCATGCAACCGTTCAAGGTCAACAAGCAAATCTAAGTTTAGGCGATTTTTCTTCAATTCATATATAATTATGCGTGTTCTTACCTTCGTATTGATTGCTTTTTTCTTTGCATCATGCAAGGTAGTTTCTACCAATAAGGGATCGTCTAATCAACCAACGGACAAGAAAGAATTTACGCAACAGTTTCATCAAGGGTTACGAGCAAAAATGAGTGGCCAATTGGAAGAAGCAATTAATTTTTTCAATAAAGCAAGTCAACTATCTCCAAATGAAGACGCTCCTCATTTCGCATTAGCACAATGTTATTTGATGAAAAATGATGTGCAAAACGCGGCGATTTCTACTAAAAAAGCAGCCGAACTTGACCCTTTAAATACTTGGTATTTGCAAGAATTAGCATACATGTACAAAGAGTTGAATGATCAAGAAAATGCTTCAAAAATATACAAACAACTTTTAAAGCTTCAACCGAATAAAGCAGAATGGCTTTTCGAATATGCATCCCTACTTGAAAACACAGGAAAAATTTCAGAAGCAATAGAAATGTTGACAAAAACCGAGAATGAAATCGGAATTAATACGAGCATTTCTATCCGAAAGTTTTATTTGTATCTCAAATTAAAAAATGAAAAAGAGGCGCTCCAAACAATTGAAAAAGCCAAACAAAAATTCCCTAAGGACGCACGATTAATTGCCACAGAAATTGATTATTATTTTGAAACTAAGCAAGATGATAAAGCATTTCAAACGATGGAACTGCTCGTTAAAGCAGATCCAAGCAATGGAAACGCACACAAGCTTTTGGGCGACTACTATTTTCGATCAAATCAACGAGAGAAAGGTATCCAGGAATTTGTTTTGGCAATAAAATGTGATTTAACATTGGATGATCGAATGAAAATGGCAATTCAATTATTTGATATTAATGCTTCAAATGAAATAATGGAAGATTTGGTAAATTACATCACCGAAGTTTTTCCTGATAATGCAAAATCATATACGTTTAAAGGAGATTTTCTACAACGAATTGACAAGAAACAGGAAGCTTTACTTGCTTATAAAAAGGCCTTAGAATACGATAAGTCCAAGTACTTGATCTGGCAAGAAGTTCTTTTACTTGATTATGAATTAAAGAATTTCACTGAATTACAACTAAATGCATTGAGTTGTTTGGAGTTGTTTCCAACTGTGGCTAATGTATATTTAATGGCAGGTTTAGCTTCCAATCAATTAAAAAAATACGATGAAGCGATTGAATTAGTAACAAATGGAATAGACTTTGTAAAGCCCAATGATCCATTGTTGGCAGAATTTCATGGTCAGTTGGGTGAGGCTTATTTTGGGAAGAAGGAAATTGGCAAAGCAAGAGATAACTATGAGGCGGCATTAGATTTAGATCCAAAAAATATAATTTTGAAGAATAATTTCGCATATCGTTTGGCTTTTTATAAAAACGACCTTTCATTGGCTACTCGATTAATCAATGAGGTAGTTGGATTAAACTCAAGTTCAAAATTTAAAGATACGCAGGGATATGTTTTTTTTCAAGATGGTAAATATGCAGATGCACTTGCAATTTTTCTTACGATTTACACAGATCAAGCGGATAATATGTTGACAGAACATTTAGGCGATGCTTATTTTAAAACAGGTGATAAAAAAAATGCATTAACATATTGGAAAAAGGCGGCAGAACTAGGCTCAACGAATAAATCGCTTAATCTAAAAATTGAAAAAACAGAATATTATGAGCCAAATTATTAGAGTTTTCCTGTTTGGCGCTTTCGTTTTTATGAAATTGACTATTCTTGGTCAAAAACAGAATTTTACAATTGATACAACTTTAGTTAGCGATAAAATCACAAACTTAATTCTACACAGACCTGATTTTTTTTATTCAAAAATTGGGGTTGAAATTAATGCGTTAAATCCTGATTTTAATGCAGATATGCGTTTATCTACAAGAGTTAAAAAAGATTCTCTCGTTTTTGCTAATGCAAGTATCATGGGTATTCAAGCAGCAACTGTGCAGATCACTAATTCACGAGGCGTTTTATTAAATAGATTTTCAAAATGTTATAGCGAGGGAAATTCTGAACTTCTTTCTGATTTATTAGGCGTTGAGTTAGAATTATGTGATTTGGAAGAGTTTATCCTGGGTTTACCGGTATATTTTCCGAAATTGAATAAATCCGATTTATCTTTCCAAAATGATTCAATAGGAAATAATCAAGTAACTTATTCAGGGAATATCCGTATGTCTAATGAGACTTCTAAATGGGTTGATATAGTGTATACTTTTGATGATTCGCTGACTTATATGAAACAAATGAATATTCAAATTCCATCAGATTCGATTTCAGTAAAATGGTATTGTGAAGAATTTCAAGATGTTTCTTCGTTTCGTGTTCCTTCATTGGTTACTATTTCAATTCAAAGAGGAGTGGGATTGATTGATGTGCAGTTGAAATACAATGCTGTTGAAATTAATGTTCCTGAAAAAATTGAATTTGAAATTCCAGAGAATTATGAGAAGTGTAACTAAATTTTTGCTACTATTCTATTGTTGTTTTTTTTCATCCATTCTTTTCGCACAATCGAAAAGTGAAAAACTAAAGAAGGATCAAGTAAAAATTGAGAAACGGATAAAAAACACCAAGAATTTACTCGATAAAACAAAAACGAAAGCTCAGTCTTCTTTGCAAGAATTAGAATTGGTAGATGCTCAAATCTCAACTCGTGAAATGCTTGTTCGAAATTTTGATGAGCAGGTAAGAAATGCCGAAATGGACATGATTGGTAAAGCCAATGATATAAAGCATATTAAATCACGTCAACAGATATTAAAAAAACAATTTAGACAAATGATTCTACATGCCTACAAGAATCGCAATAAATTAGGTAAATTAATGTATGTATTTTCTGCCAAAAACTATACTGAGGCCTTACAAAGAAATAATTATATTGAAAAAATGAAGGAAATTGAAAAAACACAATTTCAACTTTTAACAAAAAATCAGCAGATCATTCAGGGTGAATTTGCATTAATTAGTTCTGAAAAAACGATAAAAGAACAAGCCTTGAGTGAGAAAATTTCTGAAAAAGTATTAATTGAACAGGATAAAGCACTAAAGGAAATTTTGTATCAGAAATTAAAAAATGAAGAAGCTACACTACGCGGTAATTTGGAAAAGGATGAAAAGGAGAAACAAGTATTAAAAACGAAAATAAATGCGGCAATTCAAGATGAGTTAAAAAAATCGCAGCAACCCAAAAAGAAAAAGCCAACAACCCAAAAACAATCAAAAAAAGAATCAACAACGTCTAAAAAAAATTCGAATACAGCAGTATCAAAAGAACCGGTTGTAACTTATTCTGAAACTCCTGAGACCACCTCCTTGGGTGCTAATTTCTCTGGGAACAAAGGTAGATTGCCTTTTCCGGTTGGAAGTGGAACGATTACTGAGAAATTTGGGACAAATCCTCACCCTACGATTAAAAATGTATTCACTAATAATAATGGAGTGGATATCAGTACTGCGAAAAATGCAAGTGTCCGGGCTGTTTTTGAAGGTGAGGTTACTAGTGTGTTAACAATTCCAGGTGCAGGTAAGGTTGTGATTATTAAACATGGTAATTATAGGACGGTATACAGTAACTTGAAAGACACTTATGTAAGCGTGGGCTCAAAAGTAAATACGAAACAATCCATTGGGGCCCTACTAACACATGAATCGGGTTCGATGTCAATCGTTCATTTTGAAATTCACATGGTGAGTGGAGGAAGCATTCAATGCCTAAATCCTTCGCTTTGGTTAAGTCGATAATTACCGAGGAAATTGATATCGGTTATTATACAAGAATTCTTTATCCGTTAATGTATATAAGAACGATATAATGTCTTTTTGTTCGTTCGAAGAAAGTTGCTTTATCTTTTTTAGCTCTTTGCTCAAATGTCTAGTTTTAGGATCCAAATTCGCATAATGATTCAGTACATCTTTTAATTTTTTAAATCGTCCGTCGTGCATATATGGAAAGGTGAATTCAATATTTCTTAGGGTTGGGACTTTGAAAAGAAAGGAATCCTTGTAGAACTCACTAAAAGCCGATCTACCGTAATCCTTCAGGAAAGGATCCATTGGTAATCCGTTACTTTTTAATTTATAGTTTGTGAATAAAGGTTCTTGGTGGCAAGAAGCACATTCTTTTTTGAATAATCGATATCCATTTTCTTGTTGGGTAGTAAATGAATAACCGACCTCCTTACGCATCACTTTATCATAGATTGAATTGCTTGAAACCAAGTTTGCCGTGAACATCGCTAAAGATTGAATCATTCGTCGAACGGTGATTTGATCAACTCCCCATACCTCACGAAATAATGCAGCGTATTTTTTATCGGAACTTAATCGCGCAACTGCTGAATCTAAATTAAAATCCATTTCATCATGATGCCGAATGGGTTCCATAGATTGCCGTTCTATATTACCCATGGACCCATCCCAGTTGAAATAAGGATTCCATGCCATATTTATAAGCGCAGGTGCATTTCTCCGGCCGATCCTACCATCAATTCCGTGACTTAATGAATGATCAGTATGTGCAAATCCAGAAAATGAAACATGACATGTGGCGCAAGAAATCGTATTGTCTCTGGATAGAATTGGATCGTAAAATAATTTTCTACCGAGTTCAAATTTCTCTTCTGTATACTCATTTCCATCAAAATAGTATAAAGGTTTGGGCCATCCTTTGGGAATTTCGAAACCCATTTTTGGTTTTAAAGATTGGAAGGATAATAAGAGAACTAAAATCAAAAACAAACTGAGAAAAATACTTCCAACTTTCATGGATGAACTAATTTATGAAAACCATTCGCGATTTGTATTGCCTCAATCCCAGGAATCATTATCATTGGTGATTTCTGAAAATTTAGCGTTTCAACTGCA
>CAMBBW010000029.1 GCA_945863425.1 Lishizhenia tianjinensis | reverse complement strand
GCTAAGTGACCGCTTTTAATTGCATTCTTCAACGTTTCTGTAATCGTTCGCTGCCCTACAACCGTATCAAAGGTTTGAGGCCTGTATTTGCGTGCAGAAACAACAAAATCACTCATAGAAACAAATGTAAGAATTAAACAATTAAGCGCACTTACTTATTTTATATTTCTATTCTTTTGTTGAAAAATTTCTACAAGGTTCCCATTTGACGGATTCCAAAGATTGATGTTTAGTGGCATTGAAAATCGTGTTTCTTCAGTTAACTCAGCAACATCTTCCGCATTTTCATAGAGTACTGTCCGTAATTCGATTTTATCTTGCGTAATGAAAATCCAATTGAATTGATTGACTGCAGCAGCATCTCGTGTCCACGGTTTAAAATCGTCTGCTGCACGCAAAGGGGCACCCCAGCAACCTTCACCTGCATAAATAATCCCTTTTTCATCATCTCTCATAAATCCTTCTGATGAACCCTCCGCTTTCGAGGAAACAATGGGCCATGTGATTTTACATGTATGCGAATCGTTTTCTAAGCAGAGACGCAAATTGCTGTATTTTTCAAACAAAGGAACAAAGTTACGGTATTGCGTTTCCATCTCCTTTTTATGTTTTACATGCGGACGAATAGGTCTGTGGTATTGAGCGATTTGCCAAATAAAATCTTCGTGCTTTTTTAAGGTTGATGCTAAAAATATTTTTTGCACTCCAATTTTTAAAATTTCAGAATTTAAAGAAACTAGATTTAACAAATTACCACCAAATTCGGTAGAGTAATATACTCCACGAGATGGAACATCAAATAATTTAACTAAAATGGAATTGCTTAGCTCATGATTTCCTCTGGTGACAACTAATGGCGTAATCCTACCGTCGGCCGATATACTGTATTCCCAATCAGTGAACCATTCTACCCATTGGTGAGGTAAATCCAATCCAGTGAAATCTCCATTGAACAAAACAGCGTGTGCTTTTAATTTGGAAACTAGGACATTAGCTTTGCGGCGTATAACAGAGCGGTCACGAGAATCTCCTCCAGCAATAAAAGAAATGGGTTCATTAGGAGAATTACTGCATGTTGAAAAATAAAACTTTCTACTTTCTCCTTCTGAATCAATGATTTGAAAATCATATTTGGTATTCGGTTTTAGATTTGTAAGTCTTATTATTTTATTGGAAAATCCCCGTACATTATTTGTACTAGATAGTTTAGGCACCATAAATAATTTCAATTCGGTTTCTTTTTTTTCATTTCCATCGTGATAAATAAATCGTATATATTCACCGCTTTCTTGATGCCAAATAATTGTGGCTTCTTCGCTTGCGTTAGAATTAAATACGACACGTACAAATCTCACCTTTCCAAAAGTTAAAAAGGAAGAAAGGAAGAAAATGAAAAGCAAAAAATAGTTCATACCAATTGATTTAATAGAAGACAAAAATAGTAAAACAAATGGGTGATATCGTTTTAAACCTTGAAACAATTTGTAACTTTGAAACATGGCAAAACAACGTACAACTCATTTTTGTAAGAACTGTGGATTTGAATCTGTAAAATGGATTGGTAGGTGCCCTTCCTGCGCTGAATGGAATACTTTTGTAGAGGAAATACTTGAGGTAAACAAGAAATCAGACGTTGTTGCGTTTTCCAATTTTTCTAAAAACGCACCTGCTAAGCGAATTCAAGAAATATTATTTGAACGTGATCAAAAACTTCAAATTACGGATAGTGAGTTAAACCGCGTGCTTGGAGGAGGATTGGTTTTAGGTTCTTTGGTACTAGTAGGAGGAGAGCCCGGAATTGGAAAGTCTACCTTATTGTTACAATTGGCGGTTAAACAAACTGAATATAAAGTACTTTATGTTTCGGGGGAAGAAAGTGAAAGTCAAATAAAAATGCGGGCCGAACGAATTGGAGTGGCCAATGAAAATTGTTTTTTACTCAATGAAACAAACGTTCAGTCAATTATTTCACAAGCACAATCCTTACAACCTGACTATGTTATTGTGGACTCGATACAAACCTTATTTTCTTCTAATATTGATAGTGTTACGGGTTCGGTTTCTCAAATTCGTGAATGTACCGCTTTATTATTGCGTTTTGCAAAAGAATCAGGTACACCTGTCTTTTTGATAGGCCATGTTACAAAGGATGGAACTATTGCAGGTCCAAAATTACTAGAACATATGGTTGACACTGTAATTCAATTTGAGGGAGATCAAAATCATATGTATCGTATTTTGAGATCACTAAAAAATAGGTTTGGAAACACCAATGAGATTGGGATTTATGAAATGACACAAGAAGGATTGCTGCCTATATTGAACCCTTCTGAGGTACTTGTATCTGATTCTGACGAATCGCTAAGTGGTGTTGCTATTGGTTGTATGATGGATGGAAATAGACCTATTTTGATTGAGGTGCAAGCATTGGTTAGCACAGCTGCTTACGGTACGCCTCAACGAACTGCCAATGGTTTTGATACCAAGCGATTAAATATGATCTTAGCGGTTCTTGAAAAACGATGTGGTTTTCGACTCGCTAGTAAAGATGTTTTTCTAAACATTGCGGGAGGAATTAGGGTAGATGATCCTGCGTTAGATTTGGCGGTAGTGGCTGCAATTTTAAGCTCCAACATTGATATTCCTATTGAGCATAAAACAGTTTTGTGCGGAGAAGTTGCCTTAACGGGTGAAATAAGAAGTATCACTAAATTAGATCAACGTATTTCAGAGGCATTAAAGCTAGGATACAAACAAATTATCACTCCAACCTCTAAAAAGGCGATTGATTTTAATGCATCAGAAATACGTCATATTCCGATTGCTACAATATTAAATCTGGCTAAAAGTTTGTTTAAATAGTCAAAAACACCTAAAATAAGCTTGATTATGTTAACTTTGCAAATCAAACTTTTTCGATTGTAACTTTATGTGGCTATTTATTGCAAACTACATTCTTCGAAATCGATTTTTTATAATCGGGATAATTACGCTATTAACTGTATTTTTTGGTTACCATGCTTTCACTAGTATAGAGCTTGAAAATAAGTATGGTCTTGCTTTACCAAAGGATAGCGCAACAAATCAAAATTACGAAGCTTTTAAAAAACGATTTGGTGAAGATGGTAATACTATGGTTATTGCCATCCAAACAGATTCATTGTTCACAAAGAACAATTTCAAGAAATGGAAGGAGTTGGGAGACTCTATTCTTGGAATGGATGGAGTAGAGGGTAGAGAATCGGAGGCAACGTTATATTGCTTGTTAAATGACACGGTAAATGAAAAATTCAAACTGGACAAAATTTATGACGAAAATAAGTCAATAGATTCTATAAAAAATCAAATTCGAAGTAATCCAGCATTTAATAATCTCCTTTTTAATAGAAGTTCCAATGTCTCCTTGATGATGGTGCGTATAAATGATGAGGTTATCAAGGATAAAACGAAATGGCCCTTAGTCTACAAAATTGAAAATCTTGCTCGAACCTATGAGAAACATTTGGGTAAGATACATATCGCTGGATTACCTTATTTGAGAATAGTTATTGGCTCACGAATTCAAGGTGAAATGTTCCTGTTTATCGGCATTTCTATGTTTGTTACTTCTCTTTTACTTTATGTGTTTTTCCGATCCTTCCGAGTGGTTGCAATTTCTCTTATTGTGGTGGCTATTGCTGTGATTTGGGCAATGGGAGTCATTGGGTTTTTAGAATATAGATTATCTCCTTTGATGGCTCTTATTCCACCTCTAATGATTGTCATTGGTGTACCGAATTGTGTGTTTTTACTTACTAAATTTCATCAAGAGGTGAAGGAGCACGGAAATAAAATTAAAGCTTTGTCGCGCGTAATCCAAAAAATCGGAACTGCTACTTTCATGACTAATTTTACAACAGCATTGGGATTTGGAACGTTTATCTTTACAAATTCAGAAAAATTGATGGAGTTTGGTATTGCTGCCTCTGTTAATATAATGATGGTATTCGTGCTTTCTTTGACCATTTTACCAATCATTAGTTCATTTTCTCCACAGCCCAAAGCACGCCATTTAAAACATTTAGATCGAAAATTTGCTCGAGGAATTATCGGGTCTGTACTTTATGTTACTCAATATAAGCGAAATTGGGTGTATGCTGTAAGTATAATTTTAGTTGCTATTGGATTTTATGGAATAACAAAAATAAAGACAACTGGTAATTTAACCAGTGATTTACCATCCAAGGATCCATTGAAATTAGATATGATGTTTTTGGAGAAGAATTTTGGAGGCTCTATACCTTTTGAAATAATGATTAATTATAAATCGAAAGGTAGATTATTCAGTGCAACCAATAATACCACCTTGGAAAAAGTTGATTCAGTTCAACAATTACTTAATAAAGACAGCCTTTTTTCTAAGTCAATATCAGTGGTTGATTTAGTCAAATTCGTTAATATGTCTTATTACGGAAATGACACAAATAGTTTTACTTTATTCAGTAACAATGAAAAAGGAAGAATAAAAAAATACATTGATCAATTTAATTTAAATAATCCTTCCAATCAGGGAATGTCGATGAAAGAATTGGTTGACACTTCTTCAACTATACTTCGAATTCGTTGTCAAATCAAGGATTTAGGATCTTATGAAGTATTAAGTTATCGCGATGTTTGGGCGAAGAAAATTGATGCAGTGATGAATCCTGACAAAGGCAATTGGGAGAAATGTTTTAAACAAATTGCTGCTGGAAAAAAGAACTACATCGATACGCTCATGATGAATTACAATGAAATAAGAAATTCATACGTGACATTAATTTCAAAAGGAAATCCTGATCTTGAAACACAACTTGATACCAATGAATTGCTTCTGAAATCGTATTATGCTAAGCCAAACTTTAAATCCAACTTGAGAAAAGTAATTGACAATCAATACTATGATATTACTTTTACGGGTACGTCTGTTGTTGCGGCGGACGGAACAAGGTACTTAGTGAATAACCTATTTTCGAGTCTTATTTTTGCTATTGTTTCTATCGCAGTATTAATGGCTTTATTATTTAGATCATGGAGAATGGTCGTTATTTCAATGATACCGAATTTAATACCTCTGGTTGTTACAGGTGGAATTATGGGCTATTTCGGTGTTCCCTTAAAACCATCGACTTTATTAGTTTTTAGTATTGCTTTCGGTATTTCAGTTGATGATACGATTCATTACTTGGCCAAATATCGACAGGAATTAAAGACACAAAAATGGAATTTAAAAGAATGTGTGCTGATTGCTATTAAAGAATCTGGACTAGGTATGTTTTACACTTCAATCGTTTTATATTGTGGATTTTCGGTGTTTTTATTTTCTCAGTTTGGTGGAACACAAGCACTTGGGTTGTTGATTTCTGTAACACTATTAGTGGCAATGATTACGAACTTAGTCGTGCTTCCTTCTTTGTTACTAACGTTAGATAAATTTATAAATACAAAGTCGTTCAAAGAGCCTTATTTTGATGCCTATGACGAAGATTATGATATTGATTGGTCTTCCCTTCAGTTGATTACAGATAAGGACGAACAAGACGATAATCTAAAAAAATAAGCAATCCTATTTTTGATTTAATATCTTTTGAATTACTTTTGGTCTCAAAGTAAATTATATGAAAGGAATTATTTTAGCCGGTGGATCTGGCACACGCCTACACCCGTTAACACTTGCAGTAAGTAAACAGTTAATGCCTGTTTATGATAAGCCAATGATTTATTACCCGCTATCAATTTTATTGAGTGCAGGAATTACGGAAATATTAATAATTTCTACTCCTCATGACTTACCGAATTTTGAAAAATTACTCGGTAATGGTAATGAGCTTGGTTGTCAGTTTTCTTATGCTGCACAAGAAATTCCTAATGGATTGGCCCAAGCTTTTGTAATTGGGGAAGAATTTATAGGCGATGATAAAGTTGCGCTTATTTTGGGCGATAATATATTTTATGGTGTTGGCATGGATACTTTATTGAAAGAAAATAATGATCCAACAGGTGGTGTGGTTTATGCCTACCATGTAAGCGATCCTGAGCGCTATGGGGTGGTTGAGTTCGATTCCGATATGAACGCAATATCGATTGAAGAAAAACCAGCAGTGCCAAAATCGAATTTTGCTGTTCCAGGTTTGTATTTTTATGATAATTCCGTTATTGAAGTAGCAAAAAACTTGAAGCCTTCAGCGCGTGGTGAATATGAAATTACGGACGTAAATGCGGAATATTTAAAACAAGGGAAATTAAAAGTGGCAGTTTTAGATAGAGGAACAGCTTGGTTAGATACAGGAACTTTTGCATCTTTAATGCAGGCCGGACAATTTGTTCAAGTGATAGAAGAGCGTCAAGGATTGAAGATTGGTTGTATTGAAGAGGTTGCATATCGAAATGGCTACATCAGTAAAAATCAATTAAAACAAATTGCAGAACCGCTTGTAAAAAGTGGATACGGCTCCTATTTATTGAATCTTCTTGATAAATGAGTGAATTATTGAAATTAAGCCAACTAATTGAATCGGAAATAATTAACATTAAATTCCCTTCATCTCCATGCAATCTATATGATCCGTTAAATTATTTTTTAAGTATTGGTGGTAAAAGATTGCGGCCGGTTTTAACATTGCTCGCGACCGAACTTGGCGGGGTACAAAAAGAAGATGCTATTAATTGTGCTTTAGCTATAGAGGTATTTCATAATTTTTCATTGATACATGATGATATTATGGATGCAGCTCCAATTCGTAGAGGAAAAGTCACGGTTCATGAAAAATGGAATTCGAATATAGCCATACTTTCTGGGGATGTTTTATTGGTAAAGGCATATCAACTTTTGGCGAAGCAGAAAAGTCAACATATTCCTGAATTACTTACATTGTTTAATAAGACTGCTATTGAGGTATGTGAGGGTCAGCAAATGGACATGGATTTCGAAACGCGTGAATTTGTTACTGTTGATGAATACATTGAAATGATTCGATTAAAAACATCTGTTTTATTGGGATGTGCGCTTGAATTTGGTTTTATTGTTTCGAATAATTCAATTTCAAACAGAAAGAAAATCTATGATTTTGGAGTTAGTTTAGGAATAGCTTTTCAAATTCAAGATGATCTTTTAGATTTATATGGAAATCCTGATAAAGTTGGAAAACAAGTTGGGGGAGATGTGAAATCAAATAAAAAAACATTGCTTTATTTGATCGCAGAAAAGAACGCTATTGATGCGAATAAGGAACAATTGAATCGCATTAAAAATGAGTCAAATTTAGAATTGAAAGTGTCGGCTATTCAAAAAATCTACGATGAACTTGGTGTACGTAATGAAACAGCCGGATACTTGACCAAGTATTATCAGCAAGCAATAGATTTGTTAGATTCTATTGAAACTGAAAATGATAAATCAGCCATTATGGAAATGGTGAACTACTTATTTAACCGAGAGCACTAAGAAAATTATTTTTTTCTAAAAGGCTTTTTCTTTGGTGCTTTGTCTTGTTCCACAGCCATTTCTAGACATTTTTCCAGTTCAAGAGTTTCAATTTCAGTTCCTTTAGGTAGCTTATAATTGTTTTTGCCAATTTTTAAGTATGCTCCCCATCTGCCATCTAGTATTTGTACATCTTCTCTTTCAGCAAATGTTTTTAACAATTTAGAAGCATCTGCTACCTTTTTGTTTTCCATTAGTTCAATAGCTCGTTCAAATGTAATAGTCATCGGATCTTCTTCTTTTGGAATAGATACAAAAACTTTTCCTATTTGAACATACGGACCAAATCTACCACTATTTGCCTTTACAACCTCGCCTTCATGTTCACCAATCGTTCTTGGTAACTTAAAAAGTTCTAAAGCTTCTTCCAACGAAATAGTTTGAATGGATTGATCTTTTTTCAACGAAGCATAGGATGGTTTTTCACCCTCTTCTTTTTCATCTCCTCCTAACATAATCATAGGTCCAAAGCGACCAATTCGGGCGGATACTCGTTTACCCGTTTTTGGATCAACGCCTAATTCTCTTTCTCCTGTGGCTCTTTCAGATGTTTCCAGGGTATGAGTCACATTTTGATGGAACGGATCGTAGAAGGACCGAATCATATCTGTCCAGCTTTCTAATCCTTGTGCGATATGATCAAATTCTTCTTCCACTTTTGCTGTAAACTGATAGTCCATTATACGGGAAAAATGCTCACATAAAAAGTCTGTAACAACAACGCCAATATCTGTTGGGGTAAGTTTATTTCTATCTTTACCCGTTATTTCCGATTTAGTAATTGTTTCAATTTCGTTATTTGATAATGTAATAACAGCAAATTTTCTTTCAACTCCCTCTCGTTCTAATTTTTCAACGTATCCTCTTTTTTGAATTGTAGAAATAGTAGGAGCATAGGTAGATGGTCTTCCGATACCTAATTCTTCCAATTTTTTAACTAACGAAGCCTCCATGTAACGTGCTGGTGGTCTTGAAAATCGTTCTGTCGCACTAATTTCATTACGTTCAACTAATTCGCCAACTAGAACTGCTGGTAAGATGCCTTCGGTGTTTTGATCATCATCTTCGTCATCCATCGTTGATTCCATATAGACTTTCAAAAAGCCATCAAATCGAATTACTTCTCCTCTTGCTGTAAATGTGTCTTTTGTATTAGAATTTCCGATTTTCATGGTCGTTCGCTCCAACTGTGCGAGCGCCATCTGACTGGAGATTGATCTTTTCCAGATTAGTTCATATAATTTTTGTTCTTCGCGTTCTGCTTCAATTGTTGAAACAGTAAAGTCAGTTGGACGTATGGCTTCGTGAGCCTCTTGCGCATTTGCGTTTTTATTTTTGTATTTCGTTGGTTTTGAATAATTCTCACCAAACATAGAAAGAATCGCATTTTTCGCTCCTTCAACGGCTGTATCCGATAAATTGACTGAATCTGTTCTCATGTAGGTTATTTTACCTGATTCATATAACCGCTGAGCCACGGACATTGTACGTGAAACAGAAAATCCCAATTTCAAACTGGCTTCTTGTTGAAGTGTCGATGTTGTAAAAGGTGCAGATGGAGTTTTTGTTGCTGGTTTTTGTTGAATATCCGAAATAGAAAATGAAGCTGTTCTTAAATCTTCTAATAATGTCTGAGCTTCGGTTTGAGCTTTCAATTGCTCGTCTAATTCAGCTTTTATTGTACCGTTTTTAACTTTAAAATTACCTACTACTTTAAAAAAGTTTTTCGAATTGTGTTGATCAATTTCCTTCTCACGTTCAACGATCAATCTTACTGCAACAGATTGAACACGTCCAGCCGATAAACTCGGGCGTACTTTTTTCCATAAAACAGGAGAAAGTTCAAATCCCACAATACGATCTAAAACGCGTCTAGCTTGTTGTGCATCAACTAGTTCTTTATTTATTTTTCGTGGATTTTCAATCGCTTTTAAAATCGCAGTTTTCGTAATTTCATTAAAGGTTATCCTTTTAGTGTCTTTTTTCTCAAGGTTTAAGGCTTCAAATAAGTGCCATGATATAGCTTCTCCTTCGCGGTCCTCATCGGTTGCTAGCCATACCGTTTCGGCTTTTGCAGCAAGTTTTTTTAATTCACTGACCAATTGCTTTTTATCCGAGGAGACTTCATAATTGGGGAGGAAGTTATTTTCGAGGTCGATAGATAACCCTTTTTTGGGCAAATCTCTCACGTGGCCAAAACTTGATTTCACTACATAATCTTTACCCAAATATCCTTCAATGGTTTTTGCTTTTGCAGGAGATTCGACGATAACCAGATTCTTTGCCATATTTAGGGATTGTTAAAAATTAAGTCTGCAAAAGTAACTTTAAATTTTTCTAAAGTCAAAAAATGATTTTTTATTTTTTCAAAATCACCTTTATTCAAAGAAATATTATAAGTCAGCAATTTTTGTAAGCTGACCTTTTACTTTTTGATTTAGTTGAACGCTGATGTTCGCGTCAAGCGGTAAAAAAAGGTCAATTCTTGATCCAAATTTGATAAACCCGAATTCTTGACCACCTTCTACATTTTGACCAGATTTAACGTAATAACAGATTCGTCTGGCTAAAGCACCCGCAATTTGTCGAAACAAAACTTCTTTACCACTAGCTGTTTTTGTTACGAAGGTCGTTCGTTCATTATCTATGCTGCTTTTTGGATGCCAAGCAACTAAAAATTTTCCTGGGTGATATTTGGCATATTGAACAACACCAGAAACGGGATTAAAATTAGCATGAACATTTAAAGGGGACATGAAAATAGAAATTTGTATGCGGCGATCATTAAAATATTCTGTTTCTTCAACTTCTTCAATAACTACTACTTTTCCATCAGCTGGACAAAGGACAATTCCATCTTCATAGTTGTTTTTTCTTGATGGTAATCGAAAGAATTGAACTACCAATACGAAGATCCCCAGTGGAATTAAACTTAGTGTAATTAATGAAAGATTGGCCCATGAATTAAGTCCGAAAAACAAAACTAGAGTTTCAATGATAGAACAAATAACGACAGTCATAAATATGATTCCAAATCCTTCTTTGTGAATTTTCATTTTGATACGGGTTTTACAAATCGTTAAAAATTAAGTGCCAAAGATAAAAAAAAGGAACTGTAAACAACACGGCATCAAAACGATCGAGAATTCCTCCATGCCCAGGAAGAATATTGCCCGAATCTTTAATGTGTAAACTTCGCTTGAAAAGCGATTCTAATAAATCTCCATAAATTGCTGCAGGTGCTACAATACAGGCTGCCACAAACCAAAATAATAAGCTATAAGTTTCTGAAAAGTAATAAATTAGAAAACCCGTTAACAAGGTGAAGCAAATACCCCCTATTGTTCCTTCCCAAGTCTTTTTAGGTGAGATTCGTTCAAAAAGCGGGGTTTTACCTAGTTTACGACCGGTTAAATAAGCGAATGTATCATTAGCCCAAATTAGTAGAATCATTCCAATTAGCATAGGGAACTGATTCGTGTCTTCAATCATTAATTGATTCATTAAAACAAATGGAACAATCAAATAGATGAATCCAAAAACAAAAACTCCAAGACTGGCAATTGGTTGATCTTGTTTTCTCCATAATTCAATTAGGAAATAAAGAAAAAGTAGAGCATAAATGAAATAATAAAAAATCGAAGATTCGAGTAAGCCTTTGTTGAGTAGTACAATAATCGAATAAATTGAAATCCCGAAAATTGCAGTTAAAGAAGGGATTTGCTTGTATGCTGTGAGTTTAAACAACCGAGCATATTCCAATAATCCAAGCAAAAGAAATACTCCAAAAACTACTGACTGAACAATCTCTCCGAATAAAATAGACCCAATTACGACTAAACCAAAGAAAAAACCGGTGATAGCCCTTGTTGCTAAATTAGACATAGAAATTGGCTTGTCTTATTCTTTGGGAGATTCGTTGGATTCATCTGCGTTGCTATTTTCTTCATTTTGTGCTGTAGAATCATCAATGATCTCATCATTATTTTCAGTTGCTTGTTCAGAAGGAGGCAAACTGGCTGTGGTTTCAGAAATTATTTCAGCCTCAATTTCCTCTACTTTTGGCTCTTCCTTGTCCCATAAACGTTTTCCAAAAATAGATTCCAAATCTTCTTTAAATATCACCTCAGATGTTAACAATTTATTGGCTAATTGTTCTAGTTTTTCCTTGTTTTCTTTCAAAACTTCCACAGCTCGTTGATATTGACCTTCAATAAGTTTACTCACTTCTTCGTCAATAATTTTAGCCGTATCCTCGGAATATGGTTTGGTGAACGTATCACGTCCTTGAGAATCATAATAGGATATGTTACCAACACGTTTATTCAATCCATAGATTGAAACCATCGCATACGCTTGTTTGGTAACTTTTTCTAAATCGGAAAGGGCTCCAGTACTAATCCTACCGAAAATCACTTCCTCAGCTGCTCTACCGCCTAATGCCGAGCACATTTGATCGAGTATTTGTTCTGTAGTTGTAATTGTTCGTTCTTCTGGCAAATACCAGGCAGCTCCAAGGGATTGTCCGCGGGGAACAATAGTAACTTTCACTAAAGGATGAGCGAATTCTAACAACCACGAAATTGTAGCGTGACCAGCCTCATGAAATGCAATTACTTCTTTTTCCTCAGTGGTAATTATTTTATTTTTTTTCTCTAAACCACCAACAATACGATCAACAGCATCTAAAAAGTCTTGTTTTTCAACCTGTTTTTTGTCTTTTCTGGCAGCAATTAACGCCGCTTCATTACAAAGATTGGCAATGTCAGCTCCAGAGAAACCAGGTGTTTGTTTAGAAAGGAAATCGATATCCAATCCTTCAGCCAATTTCAATGGCTTAAGATGTACTAGGAAAATTGCTTTTCTTTCGTTCAAATCAGGCATGTCAACATAAATTTGACGATCAAATCTACCAGCACGCATCAAGGCGCTATCTAAAACGTCTGCACGATTGGTTGCAGCTAAGATAATCACACCTGAATTTGTACCGAACCCATCCATCTCGGTAAGGAGTTGATTTAGTGTGTTTTCTCTTTCGTCATTTGAATTAAATCCATTATTTTTTCCCCTTGCTCGACCTATAGCGTCAATTTCATCAATAAAAATGATTGCAGGCGCTTTTTCTTTCGCTTGTTTGAATAAATCACGTACACGAGAGGCTCCAACACCGACAAACATCTCAACAAAGTCGGATCCCGATAGCGAGAAAAACGGAACTTTTGCTTCACCAGCAACTGCCTTTGCTAATAAGGTTTTACCAGTACCGGGAGGACCAACTAGCAATGCACCTTTTGGAATTTTTGCTCCAAGTTCAGTATATTTTTTGGGGTTTTTAAGAAAGTCAACAATTTCCACAATTTCTTCTTTTGCTCCCTCAAGCCCGGCCACATCTGCAAATGTTATATTGGTAGATTTCCCTTTTTCGTATACTTGAGCACGTGATTTTCCGATGTTGAAAATTTGACTTCCGCCACCACCACCGCCACCGCCACCGGTCATGCGACGCATTACAAACATCCAGATAGCTACGAGTATAAGAATTGGGAGTAAGAAAGATAAAATTTGACCTAACCAATCTGTTTCTTTATCAGCCTCATAAGATAAGGCGGGGTCTCTAGATTTTATTTCATTTTCAAAATTACCCAAGTCACCAATTTCTTCTAGGATAAAAACTACTTTCTTATCTTTTTTCGGCGATTCCTTCGTAAGTGCTTTGACCATGGCTTTAAAATCAGCATCGGTGCTGTTTGACACTAATTGAAGACCCGTTTGATTCAGTTCAAATTTTACCTTTTCGCGATTGATAATCCTTACTTTTTGAACACCTTTTTTCTCAACAAGAGTGAAAAATGTTTGTTTGGTGTTAATTTTTGTTTCACTTCCGCCATTCATGAATAGTTGAAATGCTATAATTGCAACACCAATAATGGCATAAATATAGTAAATAGAGAAGGTGTTTTTTTTGTTGTTATTTGCCATTTTAATTAATTCAAATTTGGAATATCGGTGCGAATTGCATCAGACCAAAGGTCTTCAATATCGAAGAATGAACGTGTATCTTTATAAAATACGTGAGCTACAACATCGAAGTAATCTAATAATACCCATTCGCTTTTGGATTTTCCTTCCACGTGCCAAGGTCTTTGTTTTAAATTTTTTCGGGTATTTCGACTTATTGATTCTGCTATACCATCTACTTGTGTTGAGGATTCGCCACTACAGATAACGAAAAAGTCACAAACAGCGCTTTCAAGTTCTCTTAAATCTAACACCACAATGTCCTTAGCTTTGTTGTCTTGCATTCCCTCAACAATTGTATCACACAACTTACTTGATTCGCTTTGTTTTTTCGTTTTGCTCATGTATCTTTGATTCTTACAAATCTACGTAATATTATTTTCGTTAACCCTTGTTATCACAATCAAATTGAAAAAAAACACTAAAATAGGTAACTCAATCATATACTTGAATTGCACGGACTCTACCAACAACTATACTGCCAAGTTGTTAAATGAGCGAAAAGTGGAATTTGGTCAAGTCATTCTGGCAGATGAGCAAACACAAGGACGAGGTCAACGAGAGGCTGTATGGGTTTCTGAAGTAGGCAAGAACTTACTTTTTTCTGTATATATTACCTTAGACAATTTGTCAGTGACAAATCAATTAACATTAATGCAATATACTGCTGTTTCTGTTTGTAGTGCTTTGAATGATTTGGGAATTGAAGCACAAATTAAATGGCCCAACGATTTAGTTGTTAATGGGGTGAAAATTGGCGGGATATTGATCGAAAATCAATTATTGGGCAATCAAATAGTGAGTTCAATAATTGGGGTTGGTTTAAATGTTAATCAGATGGTTTTTACTGATTTAGACGCAACAAGTATGAAGGGGCAATTAGGAATTGATCAAAATAGAATAGATGTTCTTGGTACTGTTTTGAATCAACTGAATCTATTTTTCCCTTTGATAGAATTAGATCCGAATGAATTAAATCGAATCTATTTGAAGCATCTATATCTACTTAATACGAAATCCAAATTTCACTCAGAAACACTTGGTGAATTCGAGGGTGAAATTAGTGGGGTCGACCCTTTCGGTAAGTTGTGCGTATGTTGCAATAACCAGGAACTAAGATTCAATGTCAAAGAAATCAAGTTTCTGTAATGCAATGTTATTACGATAATTCAGCTATTTTCTCCTCCAATACAGCAATTTTATTGAGCGCATCCGCTTCCTTTTTTCGTTCTCCAATTACTACTTGATCAGGAGCGCCGGCCATAAATTTTTCATTAGTCAATTTTTTACGGACACTTTCCAGAAACCCTTTGGTATATTTCAAGTCTGCTACCAGTTTTTCTTTCTCCCCTTCCAAATCTATTGTGTCACCGAACGGAATGAAATACTCATTGGAGTCTACAATAAATGAATTACTTTGAGGTATTTTTTCCGTTACATACTCTAAAATGGAAAGATTCCCCATTTTTTGAATTACCGGGTCGAATCGAGTGTCAATAACTTGGTTCTTCTTGATGAAAAGCTCTAATTTTATCTTATTGGCAATGTTTTGATCTTTGCGAATAGTTCTAATTTGACTAACTACTTTTTCCATGTAATCAAATTGGGTTAAAACATCCTCATTAATCGGTTGAACGGTTGGCCATTTTGCAACAACAATATCATCTCCTTCAACTCTTTGTTCCAGTAAATGCCAAAGTTCTTCAGAAATAAACGGCGTAAAAGGTTGCATGATTTTAAGTAATTCACCAAAATAAAATGTAGTGATTGAAATTGTTTTCGCATCAATTGGTTGCTCGTATCCGGGTTTAATCATTTCTAAATACCACGAACAGAAGTCGTCCCAAACTAATTTGTAGATAGACATTAATGCCTCTGAAATTCTGAATTTATCGAATGCATCATTTATTTCAGTCAGTGATTTATTGAATTTAGCGTCGAACCATTGAATTGCTTTTTGGGAGGACTCAGGTTGTTCAAATTCACGAATTTCCCAAGAAGAAACCAATCTGTATGCATTCCATACTTTGTTAGTGAAATTTCTACCTTGTTCGCATTGTGAGCTATCAAATGGTAAATCATTTCCGGCAGGGGAAGAAATTAATATTCCCACGCGAACACCGTCAGCCCCGTAATTTTCAATTAGATCTAATGGGTCTGGTGAATTTCCGAGTGATTTGGACATTTTTCTTCCTAGTTTATCGCGAACAATTCCGGTGTAATAAACATTTTTAAAAGGAAGATCACCAAGGTATTCGTAGCCTGCGATAATCATTCGCGCTACCCAAAAAAACATGATTTCAGGAGCGGTAACTAAATCATTGGTTGGATAATAATATTTTATTTCGTCATTACCCGGTTGCGTCAATCCATTGAAAACAGAAATAGGCCAAAGCCAGCTAGAAAACCACGTATCAAGTACATCTTCATCTTGCTTTAAATCTGAAATCTGTATTTCTTCCCCTGATTTTTTCTTGGCTAATTCAATCGCTTCCTCCTGCGTTCGTGCAACTACAAAATCTTCCGTATTTGTCCCGTAATACCAAGCTGGAATGCGATGTCCCCACCAAAGTTGTCTAGAAATACACCAATCTTTGATGTTTTCTATCCAATGCCGGTATGTGTTTTTAAATTTTTCTGGATAAAATTGAATATTCCCATTTTGTACGTTTTCTAATGCAGGTATAGCCAATTCTTTCATGCTGACAAACCATTGCAAAGAAAGTCGCGGTTCGATAACGGCATTTGTTCTTTCGGAAAAACCTACTTTATTAACGTGGTCTTCTGTTTTAACTAAATACCCTTTTTCATCGAGTTCCTTTTCGATTAATTTCCGAACGTCAAATCGATCCTGCCCATCATAATGTAAACCATGAGTATTCAATGTTCCGTTTGCGTTAAAAATATCAATTGTTTCGAGGTTGTATTTTTTGCCTAAATCATAATCATTTGTGTCATGGGCTGGGGTTACTTTTAAGCAACCGGTACCAAAATCCATTTCAACGTATTCGTCAGCAATGATTGGAATTACTCTGTTTACAATTGGAACAATCACGTTTTTACCGATGTATTTTTTGTAGCGTTCATCTGTTGGATTTACGCAAATTGCTGAATCTCCTAAAATTGTCTCTGGACGTGTGGTTGCGATTGTTAACCAATCGTCTTCTGAATTTTCAATCTTATAGCGAACGAAAAATAATTTGGAATTTACTTCCTTATAGAGAACCTCTTCATCAGAAAGTGCGGTTAATGCTTCCGGATCCCAATTCACCATCCGTAGGCCACGATAAATTTTTCCTTTTTCAAATAAATCAATAAAAACAGAAATCACAGACTCAGAATATTCCTTATCCATGGTGAAATGAGTTCTATCCCAATCACATGAAGCGCCCAATTTTTTCAACTGTTCTAGAATGATTCCCCCATGTTTATCTTTCCATTCGAAGGCATGTTTCAAGAATTCATCACGTGATAAATCCGATTTTTTGATTCCTTGTTCGCGTAATTTTTGAACAACCTTTGCTTCAGTTGCAATGGAGGCATGATCAGTTCCTGGAACCCAACAAGCATTTTTCCCTAACATCCTTGCCCTTCTAACAAGAACGTCTTGAATTGTGTTATTCAACATATGACCCATGTGCAAAACGCCAGTTACGTTTGGTGGTGGAATTACCACAGTATATGCTTCACGTTCATCAGGAGTTGAAGAAAAGTAACCTTTTTCTATCCAGTATTGATACCATTTATTTTCCGCACTTCTAGGATCGTATGTTTTAGGAATTTCCATCGATTGTCTTTTTTTTGCAAAGATAAAAAAAAGCCCGTCAGTGACGGGCTTTAACTGCGTAAAAGATATGTCTGGAAATTATTTTCCTTGCGGATTTGATTGGGTGGTTTGAATCTCAGTATGAGATAAAGGCTGTTTTTGTGATTTTATTTTAGCTGATTGCGAAAAACCAAAATACCCTACTAAACAAGTGATTGAAAGCATTGTAACAAATAATACGTCTTTCGGTGTGGCTGTTGTTTTCATGATAAAGAGTTTTAAGGATTTAAATAAGTAACGAGAAAACGTAAAAAAAATAACGTTCATTTAGAGGATTTGTTAAAATTTATAAAGAATAATAAAATTGTATTTTTGTATTCTGTTTCTTCATAAATAAAATTAGCCATTGGTTTTGACAATTAATTACAATTTTAAGCGTTTGTTTTATATGAAAATTCTTGTTTTTTTTCTGGTCATCATTAATTTATCCGGGGCTTTTTCTCAGACGGGAGGAGGTTTTTCCTTTCCGTTTTTAAACTTGGATTTTTCTGCACGAACGGCCTCAACCGGAGGATATTTTATCTCTGGCGTGGACGATGACATCAATTTAGGTGTGTTAAATCCTTCTGCATTGAATGATAAAATGCATCAAGCTATTTCCTTTAATCAAGCGTTCTTGGCAGGAGGTATTAATTATGGAATGGCAGCCTATGCTCAAAAAGGATTGAAAGGAATATGCTCTGCCAATGTGAAATACGTGGATTATGGCACGTTTCAAGGAACAGATGTAAATGGAACGCCAACAAATTCATTTCGACCTTTTGAATACTCAATTGGGGTTGGGTATGGTAAGCAATTAAATCCAGTTATTTCAGTGGGAGGGAATCTTAATTTTATTGGGTCCAATCTTGAGACGTATAGTGCCTATGGAATGTCAATTGATTTAAGTGGAACATTTAGTCATCCCAATAAACTTTTTTCTGCAACTGCTCTTTTTAAAAATGCAGGGTTCAAATTAGCGAATTATTCTTCCAATGATCGTGGGATTCTTCCTGCGGATATACAATTGGGGTTTTCCTATAAATTAGCGCATGCTCCCTTTCGATTTTATCTTATTTTACATCATTTGAAT
Organism: Lishizhenia tianjinensis; assembly: GCA_945863425.1. Taxonomy (GTDB): domain Bacteria; phylum Bacteroidota; class Bacteroidia; order Flavobacteriales_D; family Crocinitomicaceae; genus UBA952. The sequence continues at coordinate 1,803 of CAMBBW010000029.1, read as the reverse complement.
CAATGGGATTTGACTTATAGAGACCCGAACGCCCTGCCGACATATGATGCACTAACGGGTGACACTATTCCCGTTGCAAAAGCCAATTTTGTTGAAAAAATGGCGCGACATTTATCGCTTTCCACAGAACTCTCACTCTCCAAGAGTTTGTTTTTTAGAATGGGTTTTAATTATCATAGGCGACAGGAAATGAAAATCGAAACCCGTCCAGGAATGGCAGGATTTAGTTTGGGAATAGGTGTAAAAACAAAACGTTTTCGGTTGGATTATGGATATGTGATTTATTCAAAAGCTGGTTCAAATAATGTAATTAGTTTATCAAGTTCGCTTGGTAAATGGAAAAAAAGGTAGTTTTGTGTCATGCAAACTAAAAAGCTCACCATTGCCATTGATGGTTTTTCTTCTTGCGGAAAAAGCACGCTAGCAAAAGATTTGGCATCCCAGCTTAATTATATTTTTATAGATTCTGGTGCCATGTATCGTGCGGTGACCTTGTATTGTTTGCGTAATAATTGGATTTCAGGAGATCAAATCCAAATAACTGAAATTATCAACGCACTTTCAACTATAAGCATTGAATTTAAAATTGATGATCAAGGAAATAAATCAATTTCTTTAAATGGCGAGAATTGCGAAAATGAAATTCGCCAAGGACATGTTGCCAGTTCAGTCTCAAGAATTGCTGAAATTAAGGAGGTGCGTGAAAAATTAGTACACGAGCAACAGAAAATGGGGGAGAAAGGAGGGATTGTCATGGATGGACGTGATATTGGAACGGTAGTTTTTCCACATGCAGATTTAAAGTTATTCGTAACAGCATCAATTGAAGTTCGAGTACAACGACGTTTTTTAGAGTTAACTCAAAAAGACATACAAATGACTTTGGATGAAGTAAAAGATAATTTGGTTGAGCGTGATTTTATCGATTCAAATCGAAAAGAAAGTCCATTGATACAAGCTAAAGAAGCCATTTTATTGGATAATTCGAAGATGACACGTGAAGAGCAATTGCAATGGGTATTAGATTTAGTAGCCGGTAAAGAGGGTCAATAGTAAGAATCAAAGTACCCTCAATGGTTAGAGTCTATATACTGTATTTTACAGATGATTATAATTCCATCACCGATTTCAAAATTGAAAACAGCTATCAAAAAAAAGACGGAATTACCAAGTAATTCCGTCTAATATAATTCGAATTAACGAAAAGAAAAACGTTTAATCCTCTGAACGAGACAAAGCGTATATTACTAAACCAAATCCAATTTTGTTTATTGCATCTGCAATGTTGTATACAATATCCATTGCTTTCAACGCTGCAGCAGTGTCAGCAACTGGCTGCCATCCAAATAATCCACCTGGAGTACCAAGGATATAACCTAAAGGATAGATCGCCCAACCAACAAGTACAAACCACGCTAATATTTTGGTTGCTCGTTTACTCCGCGTTTTTTAAATTGGTTTCTGCCATCCAATCTATGATAATAACAAATTGAATTTAACAATGTTTAACCTTTAGTAAAAAAAATTAAACATTTTAATTATTTTAGATAATTATTTTTTTGTTTCAACCAATTCAGTAGATTACAATTTGCTTGAATTTATTGGGTTCTACTTTACTAGCGGCAAGTTTTTGTAGCAGATTTCTTTTAACTCTTTTATTTCTTTAAGAACACTTTTTTCGTCCTCATCAAATTTTAATTTTTCTAGAATTTTAAGCTGATTTAACGCTGAATTGTACTCTTTTAATTTGATTAGAAATTGAATATTTATCAGATAATGCGTATAGTATTGGTCCTGTTTAAT
>CAMBBW010000028.1 GCA_945863425.1 Lishizhenia tianjinensis | reverse complement strand
TTTCATTCCGGTTGCTGCCACGTTGGAAACAGTTGCACTGATCGCTAAGCGTAGTTTTCGCGTGTCTATATGCTCCTCACTTAATATACTTACGCTTTGGTAGAAATGGTTATACTCCTTCACCAAGTCAAACAAATAATTAGCTAATAATGCCGGAGAATATTCGGTTGCTGCGGTTTGAATTACTTCAGGAAATATGTTGAGTGTTTTGATAATTTGTTTTTCCTCAGAACCTAACTTTGGCGAATTCCAAGTGGAAAAATCTTCAGTACTCTTACCTAAAAGTGATTTAATGCGCGCATGTGCATATTGAATAAATGGACCTGTATGACCGTTCAATTCAATGGATTCAGCAGGATTAAACAACATTCGTTTTTTTGGATCTACCTTCAAAAGATAATACTTCAATCCTCCCAAACCAATATTGGTATACAATCTGTCTTTATCTTGTTGACTCAATCCATCTAAATGACCTCTCTCTTTTGTCATCTCAGTTGCTGAAGCGATTACTTCATCCATCAAATCATCTGCATCGACAACTGTTCCTTCCCGAGATTTCATTTTACCTGTTGGAAGATCAACCATGCCATACGACAAATGGAAACAGTTTTTCGCCCATTCATACCCCATTTTTTGAAGAATCAGAAAAAGCACTTTGAAATGATAATCTTGTTCGTTTCCAACCGTATAAACCATTCCTTTAATATCCGGGTAATCATTGAAACGCTCAATTGCTGTTCCTATATCTTGGGTAATATAAACAGCAGTTCCATCTGATCGAAGTAATAATTTTTCATCTAATCCATCCTCCGTTAAATCAATCCAAACTGAACCGTCTTCTTTTTGGTAAAAAACCCCTTCTTTCAATCCTTTAGCAACAACGTCTTTGCCCAGTAAATACGTATCGGATTCGTAATAGTATTTATCGAAATCCACCTCCATTTTTTGATAGGTTTTTTCAAATCCTTGATATACCCAACCGTTCATGGTTTGCCACAATAAATACACTTCAGGATCTTTGGCTTCCCATCGCACAAGCATATTCTTTGCTTCGCGCATCAAATCTGTTTGATTACGGGCAATTTCCTTTATTTTATCCTGAATTGTTTCAATTGCTTTTTCATCCTTTCCAACTTGCGCCTCGATCAATCGTTTCACTTCAGTAACAACGTTTTTATCGAAACCAGAGAATTCACTCGCGAACCAAAGACTTAAAACAGCTTCCGTTTCTTGTTTGAGGTGTTTATCAAATTCAACGTAATATTTACCCACCAACTTATCTCCTTTCATTCCTGAATTGGCCGGATTTTCTCGTTCACCTACCTCATTCTGCAGTGAATATTTTAACCACGCCAACATACTTTTACAAATATGAATACCGCGATCGTTGATGATTTGAGTTTTAACAACTGAATGTCCTGCCGCTTTCAAGATTTCGGACACTGAATACCCAAGAAAAATATTACGCAAATGTCCTAAATGCAATGGTTTATTGGTATTTGGTGACGAATACTCCACCATAATCAACGACTTAGAATTCGGTGCAGGCAATCCCAAAGTTGGATCAGCCGATAATTGCTTAAATTGATTTAGCCAATACGTATCAGCTAATTGGATGTTTAAAAATCCTTTAATAACTGCATAGGAAGAGATTTCCGATAAATGTGTTTTTAAAAAAGACCCAATTATTTCACCCGCTTGCTCTGGTGTGCATTTAAGCATTTTAACAAAGGGGAATGTCACCAAGGTAAAATCTCCGGCAACATCCTTTCTAGTTGGTTGAAATTGAATCGAATTTTCGGTGATTTCAGTTCCAAAAAGAGTTTGAGCATGCCCAACCAACAAGTTTTTTATCGTACTTTCCATATTATTTTTTCGACAACGAATCGGCAACTGATTGAATTAAATCAAATGCAATTTCAGCCATTTTATTTTTTTTATTATCCAAACATGGATTAACTTCTACAACCTCCAAGCAAACTGTTTTGGTATCTTTAGTAAATTGAACTAACAACGATCTTGCTTCCTCAATTGTCAATCCATTCTTAACAGGCGTACCTGTCCCGTATGAGGTCAAATCGGGATCCATTGAATCAACGTCAAATGAAACATAAATAATGTCACAAGCCGATAAATACGCCGCAGTTTCATTTACTATTTGATCAACCCCTTTTTGTCGAACCTCCTCCACTTTCACATTGCGAATCCCATGTTTATCCATAAGGTACTCCTCCTCCTTTTCAGTGTCACGAACCCCAATAAAAACTAAGCTTTCAGGTTGAAAAAAGGGTGACGCTCCTGCTAATTGCTTGAGGTTTTCCCAATAAGAATAGCTTTTCTCATCCAACTCATTTCTTTTCATTTCCAAGTTATCCAATCCCAATGCAATAGCGAGTGGCATTCCGTGAATATTTCCTGAAGGAGTTGTATACGGAGAATGAAGATCACCATGTGCATCAATCCAAATAACACCCAATTTCTTATCTGGAAAGGCTCTCCGAATTCCACCAATGGTAAACGCAGCAGAAGAATGATCGGCAGCAAGTACTAATGGGAATTCATTTGACTCTAGGACTTGACTTACTTGTTGTACAATGTCATTTGCCACCTCAGATACACCATCTATTCTTTTTGCAAATGGGTATGAAGTGGGCATATCCAATAATGGATTGCGATCTAAAATATGCGTTGTTGTTTTACCACCAAAAAAATCACTACCAACCTCTCTAGCAGCCACTTGTATTGCCGCAGGCCCAAGAGAAGCACCACGTGTTCCTGCTCCTAACTCGGAAGAATTGAGAATTAAATGAATGTCCTTTGTCATATAAATTTGTTTGTATTCCGTCAAAATTTAGTCTTACAAATTTAGTCTTTTAAGCGAATTGAAAGAAGCGTAGTATTATCTTTACGACTTAATTCTTAAAATAAATGAAATTCATATTCCCCTTTTCGGTTCTTTTATTTGTTTTTTCATCTTGTGGAAGTTATACCGACAGTGAAAAATCTCAAGTAGAACTTCAAATCCAAGGTTTGATAAAGAAAAAAGGATGGAAAATGGAGAAATCTGAATCTGGAGTTTACGAGCAACTAGTAGAAGAAGGAAAAGGCAATGAAATACATTTGCGAGATATTTTGGTGGTGAGCTACACGGGTTATTTAATCAATGGAACTGTATTTGACAAAACTAAAAAACCGATAGAGTTGGATATGACAGCTGTTATTGCCGGATGGAAAGAAGTATTAGTTGGTAAAAAGGTTGGTTCTAAAGTACGTTTTATTTGCCCGCCGCACATGGCGTATGGAAGAAATTCAAAGGGTCCAATCCCCGAAAATTCCATCTTGATTTTTGAAGTTTTTGTGGAGGGCACAAAATAAAAACGGCCATCCCTAGGGACAGCCGTTTCTGAAAATATTACAAAAGAGATTATTCTCCTTTTTCCATTTTTTCTTTCAATTCAGCTAATGCATCAATATCTCCAAGAGTTGATTTCTCAGATGTTTGATTTACTGCTTTCACTGCGCTATCAGTAGCAGAAACTTTAACAGGTTTTTTAGCTGCCGGTTTAGAAGCTGTTGGTTTATCTGACCCTTCCTCAAACAATCGAGTATGAGAAACAACGATTTTTTTCGCTTCTTTATTGAATTCAATCACTTTAAAATCAAGTGTTTCTTCCAATCCAGCTTGCGAACCATCTTCTTTTTTCAAGTGTTTAGCAGGACAAATCCCTTCAACACCGTATGGTAATGCAACGATACCTGATTTATCTTTCATATCGATAATTGTACCTTGATGAACAGTTCCTTCAGCAAACATTGTTTCGAATACATCCCAAGGATTTTCTTCTAATTGTTTGTGACCTAAAGAAATTCTTCTGCTTTCACGATCAATTTCCAATACAACAACAGCCATTTCATCACCTACTTTGCAGAATTCAGATGGATGCTTGATTTTCTTTTGCCAAGAAAGATCAGAGATATGGATTAAACCATCAACACCTTCTTCTAATTCAACAAAAACACCAAAATTGGTAAAGTTTCTAACCTTTGCAGTATGTTTAGAACTAACTGAGTATTTAGCTTCGATTGCAGTCCATGGATCTGGCATCAATTGTTTGATACCTAGGGACATTTTTCTTTCTTCTCTGTCTAACGTTAAGATAAGTGCTTCAACAGTATCACCTACTTTCATGAAGTCTTGAGCAGAACGTAAATGTTGAGACCAGCTCATTTCAGAAACGTGGATCAATCCTTCAACACCTGCAGCGATTTCGATGAAAGCACCATAATCAGCCATAACAACAACTTTTCCTGAAACTTTGTCACCAACATTTAAGTTAGCATCTAAAGAATCCCATGGATGTGGTTGAAGTTGTTTTAAACCAAGAGCGATACGTTTTTTATCATCGTCAAAATCAAGAATAACCACGTTCAATTTTTGGTCTAATTCAAGCATTTCTTCAGGATGCGTAACGCGACCCCAAGATAGATCTGTAATGTGAATCAATCCGTCTACTCCACCTAAATCGATGAACACACCATAAGATGTAACGTTTTTCACAATACCTTCTAGTACTTGACCTTTTTCTAAACCAGAAATGATTTGTTTTTTCTGCTCTTCTAATTCTGCTTCAATAAGCGCTTTATGAGATACAACAACATTTCTAAATTCTTCGTTGATTTTCACCACCTTGAATTCCATGTTTTTACCCACGTAAACATCGTAATCTCTGATTGGTTTAACATCAATTTGAGAACCTGGCAAAAATGCTTCAATTCCAAAAACATCAACGATTAATCCACCTTTTGTACGACACTTAACGAAACCAGTAATAATTTCTCCTGTACGTAATACGTCATTTACACGAAGCCATGCTTTGTGCATACGAGCAGTACGGTGAGAAACAACCAATTGGCCAGTTTTGTCCTCTTGGCATTCTACGTAAACATCCACTGTATCACCCACTTTTAAATCCGCATTGTAACGGAATTCATTAGACGCAACAACACCTTCGGATTTGTAGCCTAAGTTTATGATTACTTCTTTTTTAGTAATCATCATAACCGTACCTTCAATAACTTCTTTCTCATTGATAGAAGTTAATGTTTTTTCGTAACGATCTGATAATTCAGAACGCTCTACTTGGGTGTACCCTTGTAATTCAAGCGCTTCCCAGTTAAAATCAGCAATCCCTTCTGTTGGTCTTGCTTCTGTTTTTCCTTTTGCCATATGGCTTTTACGTTTTGTATTTCGAACACTCTACTTATCCGAAAGGTTATTTTACTTACTGTCAAAGGCAGAGACACAGCATTTTTAAGGGGGCAAAGATACTGAAAATTCTTTTAAAACAAGAAGAAATACATCAATTATGGGAAAATTGCAATTATTTGTATTATTTGTATTATTTGTATTTGTAAAATAAAATAGTTTTGTTTCTTTGTACATTAATAAAAAAATTAATTAAAATGAAAAAAGTTATTTTAAGCGCAGCTGCAGCATTGGTTTTGCTTGCTTCTTGTGGAAAATCTGAAGTTTGCGAATGTGTTGACACAACGGTTAGCGTAATGAAAGAAATGAAAACTGTTAAAGGAGACATGGCAAAAATGAAAGCTATTCAAGACAAAAACAAAGCTGCATTTGACAAATGTGAAAAACTAAATGATGGTAAATCTGACGCTGACAAGAAAAAGTTAGAAGAAGAAGCTAAAAAATGTGCAGGATACGCAGAGATGGAAAAAATCATGAAAGAAGGAATGTAATATTCCATTTGAAGTTTTGGAAAGAGTCATTTAGGTGGCTCTTTTTTTTGCCCTAAAAATGCTACATTTGTAGAAAACCATTTTTGTATGTATAAATTTATCGGAACTATTACCTTAATATTAGTGCTTTTCGCATGTGGCAATCCAGTGGATAAGATTAATCCCAAGGAACTAAAAACAGCTTGTGATTGCGCACATGCTGCAGAAATATTAATCACAGAAAGATTAGACATTCAAGAATCTACGATTGAAGAAGAAAAAAAGGATTTTGACTCAACAGGCTTAATGACTCGATGGAACAAAATGTCCAAAAAGCAAGACGAAGTGTTAAAAGTTTGCAAGGATAAGCTTGAAGTTACAAAGTGTACAGAATGGGCGGCTATAAGTAAAAAACTGGTGACAAGAGGAGACGATTTAAACAAGCGTATAGAATCAAATGCCATTAAGAAAAAAGCAAATTAATCAAATCGAATTGCTTTCACAGGATTAATACGCGTAATCACATAACTCGGTAAAATTAATACTGACAGGCAAATTATCATCGTCCCAAGATTTAAGCCTAACAAATTCCAAGCATCTAGTTCAATTGGCACTTGTGAAAGATAATACACTTCTGGATTCAACGAAATGAGTCCTGTATATTTTTGTAGAAAGCACAAACTCAATCCAATTAAATTTCCCCAAAACATTCCACGTAACATCAAAAAACCCGCTTGAATTAAAAAGATTTTACGAATGGTCCAATTGGTGGCCCCCATAGCCTTAAACATTCCAATAAAGTTTGTTCGAACCACAATTAAAACTAACATGGCGGACCCCATATTAATTATCCCAATCAATAACATTAATACGATAATAATCAATACGTTAATATCCAAAAATCCCAACCATAAAAAAAGCTCTTTCTCCGTATCTTGAATACTGTTTACTTGCAAAAGTGAACCAGACTCATCCGGAACCATTTCAATTATTTGCTTTAGCTTCGTTGACATCAATTCCAATTTACCCCAATCGTCGATATTAATTTCAAATCCGCTTACAAAACCTAAATTTGCCGATTTCCCATCCACTTGCTTACATTCTATTATTCCATTATCCGAGGTAAAAAGTCGGAAATGATTCCCTGCTTGGTCCAAATATTCGCGCACAAGCTCTTGATTTTCATCCAATTTATACGGTCTTTTGGATAATCCTTTGACCGATATTTTAAAAAAGGAGGTGTCAATTAATTTTGTATTGTTTTTTGCATCCCCTAGCTGAATCTCTTCAGTAATCAATCGAATTAGTGTATCTTTAATCGGGTCTAGCTCGAACATATTAAATCGTTTGAATCCTTCTCCCCAATTATATAGGTATGATCCATTTCCGCCACTAACTTCTGCCTTTACGAGTAATGAACCGTTGGACAATGTATCGGCAATTCGTATACTGGCATTTAACCCCCAATCATTGAGCTCTTGAACAATCGATAAATTGGTTAAAACCAGTTTTTTATCAAATTCTTCCAACCCTGTTGAGTAAATTCCTTCTATTACAAATTGCCTTTTCACTGGCGTATTGCGTACAAAGAAGGCATCTACGGTATCCTTTAATTTAAAACCCAATAACTTGGCCGTTTTTTTTGATATAACGATTGGTTCGACATCCTTTTCTTTTGAAAAATCAGGTATTTTACCTTCTACCAAATTTTCTTTAAAAAAATTCCAGTGGGTAGATTGAGACAATCCTTTAAATATTACACCCAAAATATCCTGTTTATTTATCAATGAATCTTTCCCTGAAGCTAATTTAATTTTACTATCCGCACTTTCGGATTGGAGCAAAGCAGGTTTATAGGCGACTGGGTAAATACCAGCTAAGTTCGGAATCGATTTCAATTGATTAAATGCTGGATGATCGATGGGGATTGGTGGTGTTTCATAGGGTGAAGCATCTCCCGCTATTTTTATGAAAAAATGTGACCCAAACCCAGTTATTTTATGACGAACCTCGTGCTGAAAGCCTTTCACAACAGCCAAGGTTAGCAAGTTTACAACAATAGCTAGTGCAATACTTATTATAGATATCCGAACAATTGGACGCGAAACTTTCTTACCTTGTACTTCGGATTTAATTAACTTGCGTGCTATGAAAAATTCAGAAGACAACTCTTTTCATTTTAGGATTCAAAGTTACATAATGCTATTGAGTAGCATGTGTTTTTTCTGCTTTTTAATTTCATCGTGTTCATTTGGCGCAACAAAAAGCACTTCAGATTCAATCAAACATCCATTAAAACCTCTAAAAATTGCAACAATTACATTAGGAAATGAGCAAACCGATAAATACGTTACGTCATTATTGAATAAACGAATTGCCATTGTTGGAAATCAAACTTCGGTCATTGGAAAAACGCATTTAGTGGACAGTTTACTTGCTTTAGGTATTCAAGTTAAAAAAGTTTTTGCACCTGAACATGGCTTTCGAGGAGTGGCGGATAATGGAGAACATGTTTCCAACGAAACCGATAAAAAATCAGGACTTCGGATTATTTCCTTATATGGTTCAAATTCAAAACCAACGGCTGAACAGTTAGCAGATGTTGATATCGTCGTTTATGACATTCAAGATGTAGGAGCCCGTTTTTACACCTATATCTCCACCCTTCATTATGTCATGGAAGCGTGCGCTGAAAATAATAAAAAACTCATTGTGCTGGACAGACCAAATCCCAATGGACATTACCTAGATGGGCCGATTCTAGAACCTGAATACGCTTCTTTTGTGGGAATGCATCCAGTACCAATAGTTTATGCGATGACAATTGGTGAGTATGCAGCCATGATTAATGGAGAAAAATGGTTGAAAAATGGAGTTTCTTGTTCGCTAGAAATAATCCCGTGCCTCAATTATTCACACGACACATTTTATTCAATCCCCATTCCACCGTCACCCAATTTACAAACGGATAAATCAATTGCTTTTTATCCCAGTCTCTGTTTATTTGAAGGAACAACAATTAGCGTAGGAAGAGGAACCGAAAGACCATTCGAGATTTTTGGCCACCCCAAATTCTCAAAAACAAGTTTTACCTTTACCCCAACGCCTCGGCTAGGGTCAAAAAATCCACCTTTTTTAAATCAACTTTGTAAGGGAATCGATCTTTCCAGTGAATTGAATACACCACTTTATCAATTAGATATTTCCATTTTACTTCGAGCAAAAAAATTATTAGCCAATCGAGATGTTTTTATCAATTCACCAAGTTTTTTCAATAAACTAGCTGGGAATTCTAAACTAAAAAATCAAATTGAAAAAAATGCTTCCGAAAAAGAAATCAGGAAATCATGGCAACCTGGATTGGATGAATTCAAAATAAAGAGAGCAAAATACTTAATTTATCCGGACTAATTGGTTTCGATAATTGCCTCTCGTAAATCATCGGTCATTATTGAATCTGGATTTTTCTTTAATGCTTTTCGAATTCCAACTGCTGATCGCATGTCATACAACACTACTTTTTTTCCGAGATTCTGAATCATTTTTACTTCCTCTTGGCCAATCGCTGAATTTCTGATAACAATTCCTTGAATAATTGGGTTTGCCTGTAACAATTGTTGAGCCATCTGGTATCCAGTAACATCCAAATAAACCAAGTAAAAAGAATCCATTAACTGATTTGCCAAACCCACATTATTGGTAACGAGGATTATCTGAATTTCAGGAATATGCAGAAAGTCAATTTCATTTAACCGTTGTATCAATACAGCTGAATTAATGGATTGATTTAAACATTCATTTAACGTGCGCAAATCCAAGTAGAGCGTTTTACCAAATAACAATGTAGGATTCAATTCAGCCAAAGAAATTAACTTTTCTTTTCTCCATGTTTTATAATTCAATAAAGCTAATTCGCTATTTGTTTTATTAGGAATACACCCTTCACCTGTTGATTCAGCTTCAAGTTTTGTGTCGTGATATAGCCAAAGGTTTCCATCCTTTGAAAGTTGCACATCTACCTCTACTCCATCACACCCACGCATTTGGAGCGCAAACTCTATAGCTTCTTTGGAGTTATCATGAAACATAGAGTTCCCCATGGAAAGTCCCATACCTGCATGTCCAATAACTTCAATACTTGAAAAGTTTGATTTTTTTGTGCAGCTAACAAGCACAATCAGAATTAATAAAACACTAATTCCACGCATAGCCAATTCCAATTGATCCGTAATAAGCAAAAGTAGATGCCCCGATATTTTTAGTTGTTGAACTGCGGAAATTCTCCCTCAATCCACCTATACCAGCACGATGTATGAATGACCATTTCGATCCAATTTGAAAATAGTACCCCACAAAAAAAGAAGTAAATTGATGTAAATCGATGACTTTTAGGAAAGCATGAGTGATTCTAAGCTCCGGACCAAAAAAAACTGTTGTCTTCCGTTCGGTTTTTAATGAAATTAAATTGGTAGATAGTCCTATTCCCAGTTCAGGGAACAATTGATGTTGATAGTATGAACGATTCAAACCAAAACCCAATCCAGTAGAATAATTCATACGTTTGGTATGCCATGAAAAATGAACCTGTGAAAAAAGATCAAATTTCTGTAAAGAAACAGAAGTAGAAAACACTTTTTGGACCGGTAGTTCACGTCTATTTGCTTGGCTTCCTTGACTATATAAAATTTGAGTAACAAGAATAAAAACCAGGAAAAGAAAAGATTTCATGTTCCGAAACTAATCAAATTTCGGACACTTATTACAAGGATATCCTTTTGTTTTGTATTTTTTACAACACTTTTTTTTCTTCTCACACGAAGAAACTACGCGATGTTTTTCTCGAATACAAGGGATTAAAACCAATTCATCCAATTTTGACACTTTCCTTATTTAGAATTATTCTATACAAAGATAAAAAAGAAATTTAATTTTCACCATTCTTCTTCCTTCCCATCATCTTTATTGGCTTCATTTATTAATTTCTTCCAATTATAACTCGTATCCTCTGCATCTTTAATAATCCATTGATAATCATCTTGCTTCAACGGATACACTTCAATTTCTTCCCCGGTATACGTTTCAATAGCATCTAAAAAAATCTTTTCATCCGGGCTACAAAAAGCAATCGCTTGTCCTTGTCTATTACCACGCCCTGTTCTTCCGCAACGATGCACGTAATTCTCTGGATTTTCTGGTAAATCATAATTAATTACGTAATCAACATCGGGAATATCAATACCTCTAGCCGCCACATCAGTAGTAATTAGGACATTATTTTCTCCTGTACGAAAACGATCCAACAACTCAAACCGTTTTTTTTGATCCATTCCTCCATGCAAAGAGTCGACCTTCAATCCTGCACGGACCATAGCTGCATCAACACGCTCTGCTCGAACTTTTGTTCGAACAAAAACGATGAATTTCCCCTCTTCGTATTCTTTAAGGATGTTTTCCAGAAAAAATCGTTTGTCATCCATGGCAATAAAAGCAACCGTATGATCTACTTTCCCTGCCACTGGATTATTCGGAGAAAATTGAATCCGAAGCGCATCTTTCACCACTTCGTATGCTAATTTTTTTATCTTTTTATCTATTGTTGCCGTAAAAAAAAGTGTTTGTCTCTTAGACGGAATATGCCGCATGATGTCCTTAATATCTTTATGGAACCCCAAATCGAGCATTAAATCAGCCTCATCTAGCACTAAAACCTGAATTTTTTCCAACTTAATGTATCCTTGTGAAATCAAATCAAACATGCGACCCGGTGTTGTTACCAATACATCCACATTATTCTGCAACGATTTAATTTGAGATTCTTGCTCAACTCCACCAATCAACCCAAGCGTTTTTATTTTTGAATTTTTACCTATTTCCTGAAAAACAGACGCTATTTGCTTTGCCAATTCGCGCGTTGGAACCATCACTAAACAATGAATGTTCGATTCTTTACGTTTTGATTTTGCACGAATAATTTGTTCAATGATCGGAATAACGAATGCTGCTGTCTTACCCGTCCCGGTTTGAGCAACAGCCATCACATCCTCACCATCCAAAATAGGCTGGATTGCCCTGTATTGAATATCTGTTGGTCTAACAAACCCCAATCGGTCTAGTTGATCTTTAATTTCCTGATGAATTGGATAATCTTTGAATTTCATAGGTCCATATATTCAAAAAAAAACCGTCTTACGACGGTTTTTAAAATTTTATTTCTCGGCTATCTTCGGGAAAAGAATTCGACCGCAATGTTCACAAACAATAATTTTCTTTTTCGTTTTAATATCAAATTGACGTTGAGCAGGAATTTTATTGAAACAACCACCACAAGCATCTCTGTCTACTGGAACCACTGCCAAACCATTTTTAGCATTTGTTCTCAATCTATCGTAAGCAAACAATAATCTTTCTTCGATATTTTTCTTTGCATTTTCAGAAGACTTCAATAAACGATCTTCGTCGACTTGCGTTTCAGCTATAATCGCATCCAACTCGGCTTTTTTGGTAGCAAGATCGCTCGTACGAAATTCCAATTGAATTTTTGCGCTTTCAAAGACCTCTTGTTTAGAATCAACTTTGAATTTAGCTTCCTTGCTTTTCTTTTCGTGCAATTTTATTTCTAATTCTTGAAACTCTATTTCTTTCGACAAAGAATCATATTCACGATTATTTCTAACGTTATTTTGTTGTTCTTTATATTTTGAAATAGCACTTTCAGACTCTTTTGAAGCGTTTTTACGATCTGAAATTTCAGTTTCCAAGCCCTTCAATTCTGATTCAAAATTGGAAATACGAGTTTGTAGACCTGCTACTTCATCCTCCAAATCTTGAACCTCTAAAGGCAGTTCACCTCTAATCGTACGAATTTTATCGATGTCTGAATCGATTTTTTGTAGTTCAAATAAAGCGTCTAGTTTTTCTGCTACGCCTATTTCTTTTTTTGCTGCTTTTGCTGCCATGTATTACCAGTAATTTATTGGATTCGTATTTCGTTCCGTTAAATGGATTGCAAAGTTACTAAAATTTTTCTTAAGAATATCAGCAATTAAATGTTTTGTAAATTGTTCGCTTTCATAATGACCAATATCCAAGACCAAAATTCGCTTATCTGCATCAAAAAACTCATGATATTTCATATCTGATGTAATGAAAACATCCGCTTGTTGCGCAATGGCATGTTGTAATAAAAAACTACCCGATCCACCGCAAACGGCTACTTTTCGAATCGGTTTATTCATTAGAGCAGTATGTTTTACACTTCCACAATTAAACGTTTCTTTTACCTTCGTTAAAAAATCTTCGCTATTCATTGGATCAACCAATTCTCCGATCATTCCAGCTCCCTCAAATGCATTTTTGTTTTGAAGAGAAAAAAGATCATAAGCTACCTCTTCATAAGGATGGGTTGAAATCAACTGTTTGACAATTTCACTTACCCGGCTGCTTTCCACCAAAAACTCCAACTTCAATTCTTTAACATCACTCCGAGCACCTATGCTTCCTTCAAATGGTTTTGCGCAATCCAACGGTAAATAGGTTCCTTTACCTTCTGTTCGAAAATGACATTCAGCATAATCCCCAATTCTACCCGCACCTGATTCAAAAAGAGCATTTGTTACCTCTTCAACATGACTTTCTGGAACATACGTAACTAATTTCATGAGTGACTGATTTTTCGGTAAAAGAACCCGAGTATTGCTCAAATTTAAGCGATTGCTTATTTCAAAATTCACTCCAAATCGATAATTATCTAAATTGGTGTGCATGGCATAAATTGCAATGTTGTTTTGGATACACTTTATTAGAGTGCGCTCGACATAGTTTCCACCTGTAATTTTTTTGATTCCAGTAAAAATTAAAGGATGATGAGAAATAATTAATTGACACTTTTTCTCGATCGCTTCTTCAACTATTTCCTCGGTACAATCCAAAGAAATCAGCACACTGACTACCTCAACGTTTTTATCACCCACTAATAACCCGCAATTATCATAAGATTCTTGTATTGATAGCGGAACCAGTTGTTCCAGATAATCAATGATTTGAGCTATTGTCATTTGTACCATTTTGGTAAAATTATAAAAGGAAATCTAAACTGAAAGCAATACATCAAATTTCCCCTCAAAATTTTAGGACTATATCAATGAAAGACAACAATACGAGCGATATTATGTTGTATCTTTGTAATGATTATGCAAGATTTTATTTTAAATTCCATTGAAGAGGCAATTGCTGAAATTCAAGCAGGAAAAGTGGTCATCGTTGTTGATGATGAGGATAGAGAAAACGAAGGTGATTTTTTGACCGCAGCTCGAAACGCAACACCAGATGTCGTTAATTTCATGGCAACCCACGGTCGTGGATTAATTTGTGCTCCTCTCACTCAAGAACGATGTAAAGAATTAGAACTAGATTTAATGGTTCAACATAATTCTGCCACCTACGAGACACCTTTCACTATTTCGGTGGATCTAAATGGTCATGGTTGTTCAACTGGGATATCAACCAGTGATCGATCCAAAACTATTCTAGCCTTGATTGATGAAACAATTCAGGCAGACGACTTGGGTAGACCAGGTCATATATTTCCACTCCGTGCCAAAGATGGTGGTGTACTCAGAAGAGCGGGTCACACAGAGGCTGCAGTTGACTTAGCCCGCCTTGCTGGATTTGAACCAGCCGGTGTAATTGTAGAAATATTGAACGAAGATGGTACAATGGCGCGATTGCCACAACTAATTGAAATTGCTCAAAAATTTGATTTAAAAATTGTTTCTATTGCCGATTTAATTGATTACCGCATCAAACATGAATCACTTATTGATCGAATTGTTGATGTGCATCTTCCTACTGAATTTGGAGATTTTCAGTTATTTGCTTATAAAGAAAAAAATACTGGTCAAGACAATTTAGCGTTGGTGAAAGGATCATGGTCCAAGGATGAAGCCGTTTTGGTTCGTGTTCATTCCTCTTGTTTGACAGGAGATATTTTTGGTTCTTGCCGATGTGACTGTGGGCCTCAACTGCACAAAGCGATGGAAATAATTGAAAAAGAAGGAAAAGGTGTTATTTTATATATGAATCAGGAAGGCCGAGGAATTGGTTTAATGAATAAACTAAAGGCATACAAACTGCAAGAGCAAGGATTAGACACCCTGGAAGCAAATATTGAACTAGGATTCAAAGCAGACCAACGCGATTATGGTATTGGGGCACAAATTTTACGTGATTTAGGAATTTCAAAAATGAGACTTATGTCCAATAATCCGAAAAAAAGATCCGGGTTGATTGGCTATGGTCTTGAAATCATTGAAAATGTTCCGATTGAAATAGAAAGCAACATACACAACGAAAACTATTTGCTAACAAAACGCGACAAAATGGGGCATTTACTAAAAATGGATAAATCAAAAGATGCTTAAAGCTAGCGGTCTGATAAAATCGTATGGTGACCTATCAATTTTGAAGGGAATTGATTTGGAAATCAATCAACAGGAAGTTGTTTCCATTGTTGGTTCTTCCGGTGCCGGCAAAACTACCTTACTTCAAATATTAGGGACACTCGACACTCCTGATGCTGGAAACGTTTTAATTGACAATGTAAATCCCTTCCATTTGACACAAAACAAACTTGCAGCATTCCGAAATCAATCGTTGGGTTTTATTTTTCAGTTTCACCAATTACTTCCAGAATTTTCAGCCTTAGAAAATGTTATTTTACCCTCACTTATTAAGGGGGTTTCTATGGAGGAATCAAAAAAAGAAGGGGTGCGATTACTGAATATGTTGGGTCTTGAAGATAGAGCTACCCACAAACCCAATGAGCTTTCAGGCGGAGAGCAACAACGGATTGCGGTTTGTCGGGCATTGATTAATCATCCAAAAATTATTTTCGCAGATGAACCATCCGGAAATCTAGATAGTAAAAACGCGAAAGAATTACATGAACTTTTTTTCTTCCTTCGGGACGAATTGAAACAAACTTTTGTTATTGTTACCCACAACGAAACGCTTGCGAATATGGCCGATCGAAAGATAACAATAATGGATGGAATGTTGGCTTGAGCAACAAATCGATGTCTTCGATGAATTTACTAGAACTAAAAGAATTTCTCGATTTTAAAGCAGACCAATACGAGAATATACATTTTCTCGAAGATGATCCTATTCAATTCGCTCATCGCTTTTCAAAAAAAGAAGACCAAGAAATTATCGGGTTCTTAATATCTACGATCGCCTGGGGAAATAGAAAGAGCATAATAAGTAATGGGGAGAAATTAATTGAAATCATGCACGATTCACCCCATGAATTTGTACTGAATTACCCATCGAGCAACCAAACACCCCATTTCGTACACCGAACATTTAATACAACAGATCTAGATTTTTTCTTGCGCGCTTTGAATCATATTTATACTACCAAATCGGGCTTAGAGAATTGTTTTCAGAAACACGAAGAAATAGCAGGAGTTAAAGGGAGGATTAAAAATTTCCGTGAAGCATTTTTCTCCACTCCACACGAAAGAAGAAGCGAAAAACACATTTCAAATCCACTTCAAAATTCAGCATGCAAAAGACTAAACATGTTTTTACGTTGGATGGTAAGGCCATATAACAAAGGAGTTGATTTAGGTATTTGGAAAAGTATTTCAACCTCTGAATTACTATTACCTTTGGATGTTCATACTAGCAGAAATGCTCGAAGGCTGGGATTATTGGCACGAAAACAAGATGACTGGAAAGCACTTGAAGAATTGATGGTTCAACTGAGGAAATTTGATTCAAATGACCCAGTAAAATATGATTTTGCCTTGTTTGGACTTGGCGTTTATGAAAAAGATTTATTTCAGTCATAAAAATCCTTTTATTCAGAGTAAATTCACTTACTTTGTTATCGGCATGTTATTTGTTAATCATTTGAAAAATTCAAAATGAAACATTTTTTATCCGTTGCGTTATTAACGCTTTGTTTTTCTCCAACTATATTTGCACAACGCTCATTTGATAATCGGTTTGCTTCAATTCAAAAAGAATTAACCGATTGGGATCCTGTTAGAGGTCATTGGTTAGCGACGAGTTTAGTTAATCTTTCCGAGAATAAACCTGTTGAAGACAGAGCTTTCCCAGAAGATTTTACCCCTTTTGAAATAGCAAAATTAATGCCTACGGATTTGCGCTCTCGTATTGTTGACACGATACAAAGCAATGCGAATTCCAATCCATCTGAAGCGAATCGATGGAATGCAATGAATTCAATCGTTGGGAGGGTTGGATGTTCATATATTTCAGGCAGAACCTACGGAGACCCTCATTTAACTTCATTTGACCGGGCTAATTATTCGTTTCAAACAGTTGGAGAATTTGTACTCGTTAAATCCACTAAAAATAATTTTGAAATTCAGTGCCGCCAGCAACCACAAGGGGACAATTTTTCACTCAATACTGCTGTTGCTATGAATGTGGCGGGAGATCGAGTAGCTATTTACACAGAGGACAAGCCAGATTTTGACCCATCTCCCTTGCGTCTAAATGGATCTACGATTCAACTGAGTGGAAGAACATTTTATTTACCTCATGGTGGAAACATTCGATTAACTGGAAGAAACTATGTAGTTACCTATCCAACTGGCGAAGTTGTGAATGTAGAAATGAGACAATCCGGGAATATGAGTTTTTTAAACGTTACCGTTCAGATATTTGATTGTGATCGAAATAGTTTCACAGGACTTCTAGGTAACGCAAACAACAATCCAGATGATGATTTCAATAGTAATATTAACCGATCCAATCATTTAGTGTACTCGAATGTTTTTGGTAATTCCTCAGTTAATCAGTATGCAGAAAAGGAATACCTTGCATTTTTAGCGGGTAATTTCGCTGAAGATTGGAGAGTGAATCAAAACACAACATTGTTCGATTATTCGATAGGTCAAAGTACATTAAGTTTTACGGATAGAAGTTTCCCCAGGGTACACTATACCGTTGATGATTTAACACCAAATCAACTTTCAAACGCAAGAAGAAATTGCGAAGACCGCGGAATTTTAGCTTCTGATATGCGTGGATGTATCTACGATCAAGGATTCCTTAACATTACACCTAATCCAGTGCCTACCAATCCCGATTTCACACAAGGGGTTAGTTTTAAGCCTATTTTGCGCCCTGCATTGAATACCAATCAGCACGAATTTGCTGATGGAAAGACCCCAACTGGAAATGCATTGCCTATTCAACAAGGCCCAAATACCAATAGTACGGGCAAAGGAATTGGCGAAAAAGAAATGCCGAAAGAAATAATCAATGAGCCAATAGAAAAACCGGAACGATCGAATCGAATCATCGAGCCAGTGCGTGAAAAACCACAATCAAACCCTTCTTATTCGGAACCTAGCAGATCTAATAACACACCAACATATTCAGCGCCAAAAAATCCACCGGCACCAAGAGTGAACACTCCTCGACCTGTTTCAACTCCATCAATTAAGGGAATAAAGGGTAAAAATTAACTGTTTATCTTGGAACATCTCGTAAATTGAATTACTTTTAGTTTAGTATTTAATTCATGCGTTATGTTTATCCTAAAAATTGGCGTTTCATTTTTATTTTCAACTTGTTTATTACTATCAGCTTTCGGTCAAAAATCGGTTTTCTTTCAAAAACAACTTGAAAATAATCCAACAGCTATATTTCCTGTATGCATAAAAAACACAGCGGAAAACTTAGCGTTACTTTCGAAAGAAAATAGAACGATTAAACACAGAACCGCAAATTGGATTTTCTTTAATTCAAGTGCACAATGGCTTGATGATCAAGTAAAAAAGAATGCGATTTCCGACTTTTATTTCGAATTTGCTCCACCAAGTATTCTAGCAGATTCAGCAATCGTTAGACATAAAATTAATTTGGTGCATCAAGGAGTTGGACTCGACACCTCTTATACCGGGAAGGGAGTAATTGTTGGAATTGTTGATCAGGGTATAGATTTTAATCATCCTGACTTTAAATTTTCGAATGGAAAAACAAGAGTACTTCGATATTGGGACCATACTGTAAATGCAGTTTCACCACCGCAACCATATGGATATGGGACATTGTGGGATAGCACAGCAATAAACAACGGGACATGCACAAGTCTAGAAACCGTTTCCGCACACGGGACCTCAGTTTCAGGAATCGCAGTAGGTAATGCTCGAGCCAATTCAAAAAACAAAGGCGCGGCACCAGAGGCAGATATTGTTGTAGTTGAGACAAACTTCAATCTTCCGAATTGGACACTAACTATTGCGGATGCGTGCGATTATATTTTCAAAGTGGCAGATTCATTAGGCAAACCTGCAGTCATAAATTTATCGCTTGGCACCTATTTAGGAAGCCACGATGGAAGGGATCCAGCCGCAGAATACATTGATTCACTTTTAAATGCGGCATCGGGCAGAATTGTTGTTTGTGCAGCGGGAAACTCCGGAAACAAAGGCAAATATCACGTAACAGGAATTGTTGATCAAGACACATCTTTTGTGTGGTGCAAAAACAATCCAGGTAACACATACATTGGAACAAATAAAATCTTGTTTGATTTATGGACTGATACTTCCCAAACGAATTTCTCCTTTGCTTATGGCGCTGATTTACCCGCTCCAACCTACGGATTGAGAGGCAGAACCACATTTCATGATTTAACTGCAAACATGGCTCAACTTCCGATATATGACACAATTTTTAACGCGCAAGGAAACAGAATTGCGTGCATTGAAACCTACAGAGAATTTGTAGGACCAAATTTCCACATGCAAACGCTTTTTACTCAAATAGATTCATTGAATTATTTATACCGATTTGAAACCGTTGGAACTGGTAAATATGATATTTGGGGAGGCGCATGGCAGCAATTAAGTGATTTTGAAACCAACATACCTGTTGATTCGATTTTACCGGAAATTGTTAATTACCACATGCCCGACTCGCTACAAACCATCGTATCGTCATGGAATTGTTCAGAAAAAGTTATTTCAGTTGGAAACATTACCAATAGAAATTCATACATCGATAAAAACAATGTCACACAAGTAACTAATTCAACTCCTGCTGGACAATTAGCCCCTTCAAGCAGTAAAGGACCCAATCGTCTTGGAATCATGAAACCAGATGTTTCTGCTAGTGGTGATTTTTCATTTGGTTCTGGACCCATGTGGTATTTATCTAATTCAGCAAATAATTCAGTAATTGAAGTGGGTGGTTTTCACATAAAAAACGGCGGAACATCCATGTCATCTCCAGTTGTTGCTGGATCGGCGGCTTTGTACCTTCAAAAATGCAAAGGTCTCTCCTATCAAGATTTTAAATCAGATCTACAATTAGCATCCAATGCCGATTTTCAAACAGGAATTACGCCAAACTATAGCTATGGTTATGGTAAATTAAATACCCAAGACTTAATTTTATTAAAACATCAACCAGCAACCGTGCAAGGCCCTGCTGGTATTTGTGTTGGAGGAAGTATTAATTTAACCTTTAACACTAACATGTCTCCAAGTACTATTTTATGGTCAAATGGTTCAACAACTAATTCTATAACGACATCAAATAGTGGTAATTTTTCAGTTTATTTAGAGGATGCTCAAGGATGTAGAACAAGATCAGCCATAAAAAACATTCAGTTGTTTCAGTTACCATATGTGGACGCAGGACCTAACCACATTTTATGTCCAAATGAACCTTTCATTTTAATTGGAAATGGTACAGCAAGCAATTATACTTGGTCAAACAATATTCAGAACAACACAAGTTTTATTCCGCAAAATACAGGTTTTTACTACCTCACAGGAACAGATTTGAATAACTGTTCAAACAT